>CAKZYH010000480.1 GCA_937884725.1 uncultured Paracoccaceae bacterium | reverse complement strand
CGATGGCAGGCACCGGCCCGCCCGCCACAAATCGCACTGCGCAGTCTCCGTGCCACTGGTCCCGGCGCACCGCGCGCCGAATGCCAGTATGATCACATTAACCTGTGCTGCGGCTTTCGGTGACGCCCCCGCGCTAAGATGCAGCGGCGAAGTTGGAGGGGAAGAGCGCCCGGGCCGTTTCTTCGTCAAATGTGGTCTTCAGCCTAAGGTCGGTGCCGATGGCGCGGGCGCGCTCCACAGCGGGGCGGGCGTTCACGCCACTGTACCACCGCTTCACCTCTGGAAAGGCGTCGATGCCGTCGGGGCCCAGGACCCTGGCGTGCCGGTCGACCCAGCCCCACGCTGCCATGTCGGCGATGGTGTAGCTGTTTCCGACGACGAAATCGCGGCCCACAAGGTGACGATCAAGCACGCCATAGTGCCGCTCGGCCTCGTACTTGTAGCGCCGCTTGGCGTAGTCGCCGCCCTCGTTGGCGCCGGCGGTTTGGAAGTGCACCCACTGGCCGGAGAAGGGGCCGAGGCCAGAGGCAATCCAGAACAGCCAGGAGAGCATCTCGGCTCGCTCGTCCGGCGCACCCAGGAAGGCGGAGTGTTTTTCCGCTAGGTACAAAAGGATCGCGTTGGAATCGAACACCCGTGTGCCGTGGTCCTCCAGCGCCGGTGCTTTCCCATTCGGGTTCACGGCCAGGTAGTCCTGGGAGTGCTGCTCTCCCTTGAAGGTGTCGAGCGGGACCACCTCGTAGGAGAGGCCAAGCTCCTCTAGAAGCAGAGCGACCTTCATAGGGTTCGGGGTGTGGTGGAAAT
This sequence comes from uncultured Paracoccaceae bacterium, assembly GCA_937884725.1. Lineage (GTDB taxonomy): Bacteria > Pseudomonadota > Alphaproteobacteria > Rhizobiales > Amorphaceae > Acuticoccus. The sequence continues at coordinate 35,235 of CAKZYH010000480.1, read as the reverse complement.
AGAATTTTATCATTGAGACGCCTCCTGCGACGCACCTTGTGATGCGTAGCTAAAGGTTCAGTCCCAAAACACCACCCAAGATTGGCCTAAAACGTTGGGTGCGCAGATCACCCTTGCGCCCGCGCAGGTCTTCCTTCCACGGGATAGGCCGGGTCGACGTAGTGGTGGACCGCGGTGGAGCCTGCTGGGACGAGGCTATTCACGAACGCTTCGTCCTCCTCTGTCCACTCCACGTCTAGCGCGCCGAAGTAGGCCTCCATCTGCGCCAAGGTCCGCGGCCCTGCGATGGCGCCGGTGATGATCGGATTGGCCAGCACGAAGGCGATGGCGTAGGCGGCTGGGTCGACGCCGCGTGCCTTGGCGCGCGCCACGAACTGGTCGGCGAGCGCGATGGTTTCGGGCTTGAACTCGGTCTGCAGGATGCGGGCGTCGGCGTTGCCGACACGGCTGTCATCGGGGGTGACGTTGCCGCTATATTTCCCCGTCAGCACGCCGCGGGCGACCGGGCTGTAGCTGACCACCCCCATTCCAAGCCCTGCGCAGGCGGGGAGCACTTCGGTTTCCATGGCGCGGTAGAGCGCGTGATAGTAGGGCTGGCACACCACCGGGCGCGTAATGTTGGCTTCGTCGCAAAACCGGGCGAGCTGGGCCATGCGCCAGGCGCGGTGGTTGGAGACGCCGATGTGATGCACGTCGCCGGCGCGCACGAGGTCTTCCAGGGCGCGGACGGTTTCTTCCAGCGGCGTGAAGTGGTCCTCCTTGTGGAGGTAGAGGACGTCGAGATGGCTTGTGCCGAGGCGCTTCAGGCAGCCATGGGCCCCCTCCCGAACCCAGCGGCGCGATAGGCCGCGATGGTTGGGGTCGCTGTCGACCGCGTTGGCGACTTTGGTGGCAAGGATGATCTGGTCGCGTTCGTGCGCGATCAGGCGCCCCGTGATCCGCTCTGATTCGCCGCCGGTATAGACGTCGGCGGTGTCGAGGAAGTTGATGCCAGCGTCTCGGCACGCCTTGTAGATCTGGCCGGCTTCATGCTCATCGGTGCGACCGCCGAAGGTCATTGTGCCAAGGCAAATGCGCGACACAGTGAGGCCACTGCGGCCAAGACGTTCAAAATTCATGGTTAACCGTGCCTGTGTTAGCGTCGCTGGAGACGAAAGACTCGCACGATGCCAGAGCTGACACCAGAACTAGAGACGCTTCGCTTCCACGGCTCGGGGCTGAACCGGCCCGAATGCGTAATCGCCCATGGCAGCGGCCTGTTGTTTGCGGCCGATTGGACGGATGCCGGCGGGGTGTCGATCATCGATCCGGCAACGGGGAGTGTGACGCGGCATTTGGCGAAAGGACATCCGTTTGCGCTGAAGCCCAACGGCATTTTGCTCGACGATGATGCGTCGTTCTTGCTGACGCATCTTGGCACGACCATCGAGGATGGGGGCGTCTTTCGGCTGCATCCGGACGGCACAGTGTCACCGGTGCTCACGGAACTGAACGGTGCGCCGCTGCCGCCGACCAATTTTGCGGCGAAGGATGGCAAAGGCCGGCTTTATGTGACCGTGAGCACGCGGCACATCCCGCGTCATACGGCAGCGCGGCCGGGGATGCGTGATGGTTTTGTGGCGCTGCTTAGCCCTGACGGCAGTGCGAGCATTGTGGCCGACAAGCTGGGTTACACCAACGAGTGCATTGTGTCGGCGGACGGCGAAACGCTGTTTGTGAACGAGACGTTTGGGCGTTCGACAGCCGCGTTTGCCATCGCCGAGGATGGGACGCTGGGTCACTACCAGCCCTTCGCCGCCTATGGGGACGGGATTTTCCCCGATGGTATGGCGCTGGATGACGAAGGCGGATTGTGGATCGTCTCGATCGTTTCCAACACCGTGCTGCGCGTGGCGCCGGGTGGGAAACGCACGTTGGTTCTGCAGAACCGGGACAGTGCCCGTGTGATGGAGGTGGAGCGGGCGTTTTTGAGCGGGCGCCTTGATCGCTCCCACCTTGATGCGCCGCACCGCGGGCCGTTGCACAACGTGTCGAGCCTTGCCTTTGGCGGTGAGGACCTACGCACGGTTTACTTGGGCTGCCTGCTGGGCGAGAGCATAGCTTCGTTTGAAAGTCCGATCGCGGGTCTGAGGCCGGCCCATTATGATGTGGACCTCACACCTCTTTCGGCAGCTGGATTGCTGCCGGCTTAAACCAAGAGCGGCCGCCGTGCGGTGCTGCCGCGCTCGCCTAAACGGAAAATTCTCGATGGCACATTCGTTCGAAGTTGCGGTGATCCCAGGCGATGGGATCGGGCTGGAGATCACACCCGCGGCGCTCGACGTGGCCGACGCGGCGCTGGCCCGCACGGGGGCGGCGCCGCTCGCCCGCGTTCCGCTGCACGTGGGGGCACAGGCGTACCTCGACACCGGCACCGACTTGTCGGAAGAGGCGACGGAGGCGTGCGCCAAGGCCGACGCCATTTTCCTCGGCGCGTGCGGCCTGCCCTCGATCCGCAAGGACGATGGCACCGAAATCCGCCCTCAGGTGGACCTGCGCTTCTTGTTCGACCTTTACGCCGGCGTCCGGCCGACGCGGCTGCTTCCAGGCGTGCCGACCCCGCTGGCCAGCCCGCGGGCGTCGGAGATCGATTTTGTCCTGATCCGCGAGAGCACCGAGGGGCTGTTTAGCCCCGACGGCCCTGGCACCATCGATGATGAGCGGGCCACCGACATGCAGGTGATTACGCGCGAGACGACGGAGAAGGTGTCGAAATTTGCCTTTGCCGAGGCGGCGCGCCGGATGTCGGATAAGCGCAAGCCCAAGGTGACGTTGATCGACAAGGCCAACGTGTTCGTGTCGTTCGTGTTTATGCGCAAAGTGTTTGACGAGATTGCCGAAACGCATGCGGGCAACGCGGAGGTGGAGCGGATCTATGTGGACGCATCGACGCTGAGTTTTCTGAACAAGCCTTGGGATTTCGATGTGATCCTGACGGAGAACATGTTTGGAGACATCCTGTCGGATTTGGCGGCGGGATTGGTCGGCGGCATGGGCTATGCGCCGTCCGCTGACATTGGCGACGAGCGCGCGGTGTTTCAGCCTGCCCACGGCAGCGCGCCGGACATCATGGGGACGGGGAAGGCCAACCCGACGGCGGCGATCTTGTCAGCGGGGATGATGCTGGATTGGCTTGGCCGCACGCGCGACCGGCAGGATTTCATTGACGCGCACGATCTCATCCAGAAGGCCACCGACGATGCGTTCCGCGATGGGCTACGCACGGCTGAGTATGGCGGCAGCGATGGTGTGAAGAGCGTGACCGAGGCGGTTCTCGCCAAACTTTCCTGATGGCCGCGCTGAAGGTTGCCACCATCGGGGCTGGCTATTTCGCGCAGTTCCACCACGCGGCGTGGGCTGAGGAGCCGCGGGCGGCGCTGGTGGCGGTGTGTGACCGCGATCCCGTCAAGGCGGGCGCGATGGCGGCACCGACTGGGGCGAAAGTCTATGACGATCCGGCGGCTATGCTGGATGCGGAGCGGCCGGACCTTGTGGACATCATCACCCCGCCGGCGACCCACCTTGAGCTGATCCAGCTGGCGGCGGCGCGCGGGATTGCGGTGATTTGCCAGAAGGCGTTTTGCGAGGACCTTGATCAGGCAAAGCGCGCTGTGGAGATCGCAGAGCGGGCCGGCATCACGCTGATCGTGCACGAGAATTTTCGGTTCTCGCCGTGGTTTGTGGAGATGGCCCGGCTGATTGAGGCGGGGCAGTTTGGCGAGCTTTACCAGATCACGTTTCGGCTGAGGCCGGGGGATGGGCAAGGTGCCCGCGCGTATCTCGACCGGCAGCCCTACTTTCAGACGATGAGCCGGTTTCTGATCCACGAGACCGCGATCCACTTCATCGACACGTTCCGCTTTTTGTTGGGTGAGCCAGCGTCGGTTTACGCCGATTTGCGCAGGCTGAACCCCGCGATCCGGGGTGAGGATGCTGGCGTGATGGTGTTTGATTTTGGTTCGGGTGTGCGGGCGCTTTTTGATGGCAACCGGCTGTCGGATCATGTGGCGGAGAACCGTCGGCTGACGATGGGCGAGATGTGGCTGGAGGGGGAGCGGGGCACGCTGCATCTGAGCGGTGATGGCGATCTTTCCTGGCGTGATTTTGGGTCCAACGCCTGGGCTCCGCATCCCTACGAGTGGTCTCGGGCGGGCTTTGCCGGGAACGCTGTGGCGGCGCTGCAGAGCCATGTGGTGGCGCAGCTTCTGGACGGCGCGCCGGCGCACAATACCGGCGAGGACTATCTTGCGAACCTGCGGATCGAGGATGCCGTGTATCGTTCGGCGGCGAGCGGCTCTCGGATCGATCTAACGATGCGCTAGGGATTTTTGACTGTCCACGGCCGCGCGGACCCACGCGCAGCAGGCTTTGCCTGTGAGCATGGGGAGCACGGAGCGCAGCGGTCCGTTGACGGTCTCAAATCCCGGAACACGCTAGACTGCGGGGTAAGATCTGTTGATCTTACCCCTGCCACGTGGCGAACGGGGGGAGCGCGAGGGGGAACACCCTCGCTTGTTGCCGCAAGGGAAAACGTCAGCGTCTAGCGGGGCGCCATACGGATTGCGCCATCGAGGCGGATCACCTCGCCGTTGAGGAGCGGGTTTTCGGCGATTGCGCAGGCGAGCATGGCGTACTCGTGCGGTCGGCCGAGGCGTTGGGGGAATGGGACTTGTTGGCCGAGCGAGGTCATGACCTTTTCGCCGAGGCCGATCAGCATTGGGGTTTCGAAGATGCCAGGGGCGATGGTGCAGACGCGGACACCGTGTTGAGCGAGATCGCGGGCGAGCGGGAGGGTGAGGCCGGCGACACCGCCTTTGGATGCGGCGTAGGCGACTTGGCCGATTTGGCCATCGTAGGCGGCGACGGATGCGGTGTTGATGATGACACCCTTTTCGCCGTCTTCGGTCACCGGCGCTTCGACCGACATGCCAAGCGCTGCCGCTGCCGCGCAGCGGAAGGTGCCGACCAAGTTGACGTCGATGACTTTGGCAAACAGCGCGAACGGGTGGTGGTCGCCGCGCGAGACGGTTTTGGCGGCCGGGGCGATACCGGCGCAGTTGACCAAAATGCGCTCCTGGCCGTGACGCTGTCGCGCGGCGGCAAAGCCTGCTTCAACGGACGCGTCGTCGGTGACGTCAACGGTGACGAAATGGCCGCCGATGTCGGCCGCGATGGCGTTGCCGGCTTCAGCATTCATGTCGAACAGGGTGACCTTCACGCCCCGTTCGGCGAGAAGCTTTGCGGTCCCCGCACCGAGCCCGGAGGCACCACCGGTGACGACTGCAGCGATGCTGCCATCAAGTTTCATGGGTTAGCCTCGTCTCGCTGACACTACGTTGTGTCTTTAGCGCGGAGCGACGACCAAAGTCTCGCCTTGGCGTGCGGCGCGCACTTTGAGGCCTCGCTTGGCAAGCGCCTCGTCAGCGGCGGCGATGGTCGCGTCATCGCGGCGTGGATCGTGATGGAACAAGAGCACTTCGCCGACGCCAGCCGCCTCACCGAGGGCGACCGCTTTGTCGGGCGTGGAGTGACCCCACCCCACGTGGTTGGGGTATTCTTCCTCGGTGTACATGGCGTCGTAGACCATGAGCGATGCGCCGGACACGAAGGCGGCGACGCCGGCATCGATTTCGGGGTTGCCGTGCTCATGGTCGGTGATGATGGCGACGGTGGCGCCGGCCCACTCGAACTTGTAGCCGGTGGCGCGGCCCGGATGGTGCAGCGGGGTAGTGCCGACGGTGAGGCCGCAGCCGAGCGTGAGGTCGGTGCCGGCGGTGAACGGGCCGAAATGGGTATTTTTCAGGGACGATGCGGGGATCGGGAAAATCGGCGGTGACATGAGCCGCTCGATGATCTCTTCCAGCTCGGGCTGACCGTCGGTGTGGCTGCCCCAGAAGCGCAGCGCAACGGCTGGATTGTAGGCAAGGTTGAAGAACGGAAGGCCGCAGATGTGGTCCATGTGCGTGTGGGTGAAGACGACGTCGAGGTCGGTGATGCCTCGTGCAGCGAGGGAGGGTCCGGCGAGGCGCGCGCCTGATCCGCAATCGACCAGGACGGTGTGCGGGCCAGCGTTCACCTCGATACAGGTGGTTTCGCCGCCATAGTGCACGGTGCCTGGCCCAGGTGCGGGGATTGAGCCCCGCACGCCCCAAAAGGTAACTGACAGCGCCTGGTCGTCCATCGCTTGCGTGCCCTAACCGTTTTGCGGCAGCTGCGCGCGCAGCCGCCCAACCTCACGCGTGGTGCGTTCCAGACGCTGCGCCAGCGCGCGCATGACTTCCACACCCATGTCAGGAAAATTGCTCACAAGCTTAAAAAAATGCTCTTTAGAGATGCCGAGAGCGACTAAATCCGCTGACGCTGTGACTGTTGCGGTGCGCGGCACGTTGATGAGGATCGCAATTTCGCCCACGAAATCGTTTTCTTTGACGGACGCGACCTTCTGGCGGCCGGTTGGCGTGTTGATGAGCACATCGGCTTGGCCGGACAATATGATGTAGGCGACGTCGCCGAAGTCGCCTTCCACCATCAGGTCCTCGCCCGCATCAAATAAGGTGCGCTCGGACATGAAGGCGAGCAGGCGTAGCTTCTGATCATCCACGCCGCGGAACAGCGGGATTTTGCGCAGTGCCGCTAAATCTGCGTCGAGGCTCATGAAGTCTCCCCTTTCACCGTCTACGCCGCATCTTCGTTGCCGAGCGCCACGTCGCTCACTGTGTCCCAAGACCCGGTTGCCACTAGTTCTGCGTCACGCATGACCGCCACATTCTCAAAGCGCTTGGCGACCGCGGGATCCGCTGTCCCGATGATGAGGGTGGCATCGCCGACTGCACTCTTGATGCTGTCCAAGAGCGCCACATCGCCATCGGCCACTTGATCGATGATCACGATATGCGGCCGCTTGATGATCGCGCGCACCAATCCGACGCGGCGGCGTTGGCCGCCGGACAGGCGCCCGCCGGCAACGCCGACGCTGAAGTTCAGCCCCGCGCGGGCGATGGGATCGCGCAGCTCCAGCGAGGCAATTGTGTCGCGCAGGAGCTCGTCGATGCGTTCGCGCGCGCCGCGCCGGTCCGCCCGCGGCTTACCGAACAAAATATTCTCTTCCACCGAGAGCGGTTCCGAGAAGGCTTTGACGTCGAACAGGCTGTGGTCTTTGTCGTCTTTCAGCTCTGCGGCAAGGATCGGGCGCGCGGTGAGGATCGCCTTTTCCAGCTCTTCGTCGACGGTGATAATCCGATGCCGCGCCGGGATGAGGCGGAACGCCAGGCTGATGAAGGCGCAGGCGACGTCCTCGCGCAGGCCATTGATGCCCTTCGCGCGCAAGGCGCGCAGCCGCTCTTCGAACAACGGCAGCTCGTCTGCGCTCACGAACGAATAGTCGCCGATGAGGCTGGCGTCGGCACCGGTTTCGCCAAAGAGCTCGATCATGGTTTCGGCGATGGTGGCGCCCATTTTGACGAGGCGGTCGAAGATGCCCGCTTTGCGCAGCGCGGCTTGGATCGCTTTGTTGTGCGCGCAGTCCCAAACATGAATGCCCGGATCGGTGGGCACGCCAAAGATGATGTTTTCGCCGAGCGTCGCGGAGAAGTTGATCTTTTTCGGATCCCAGAGTTCGACGAGGTCGGCGAGTTTGCGGTCCTCGCCCACACGGCGGACCACTTCGCTCCGCGCGGTAAGAATCTTGTCGGCGAGACGCTTCGCTTCCGCCTCATCCAGCCGAGCGCTGAGGCCCAGACGGTAAAGGTCGCCGGCAAGGCCGACCACTTCGAACAGCTCCAACAGGCGATCGTCGAGGGCGTCGGCATCGCTCACACCGGCTCGGCCAAAGTCCTCCCACGGGACGTGAACGGCGTGAAGCGAGTTGCCGGTCAGGATGGCTTCGGCCCGGCGCAGCATCGCCAGTTCGTCCTTGTCCTCATCCTGCGGTGCGCCGCGCAGGCTGTAGACGACGTTGGCGCGCAATGTGTCGTTGAAGACAAACGGGTCCGACCCGACGTAGGCGACCGCTTTAGCGATGGTGCAGTGGGAGAGCTCTTGGAAGCGCTTGCCGCCGAGGGTCGCGCGCCCGCTGACCGGATCGTAGAGGCCGGCCATGGTCATGAGGAGTTCGGTCCGCCCGCTGCCATCGCGGCCGTAGACGGCAAGCTTTTCGCCCTCGCTCACCGTGAGCGACACGTCGGAGACTTCCGTGCTGCTTCCCCCGGCGGACACAGTGGCGGACTGCACGGCGAGTTCGTTGCCGACGTCGACCGTGCTGTCGCTTTCATCGCCACCGAGGCGTTCGGATGGCATTTTGTCATCCACGTCGAAGGCTTCGACGACCGTCTCGTACTTCGTGGAGACGTTGGCAAGGTTTTGATACCATTTGAGCAGCTCCTTCCAGGGAGATGCCAGGTCTTTGTAGGCTGCGAGGACAGCAACGAGCGCGCCGAACGAAAGCTCGCCTTGGATTACCAAATAACCGCCGACAGAATAAAAGAAGAACGGCGGAAGTTGGTTGAGGAAATTATTGAGGAACTTGATCATGAACTTGCGTTTAAAAATCGCAAGCCTGATCCGATAGTTGATGAATAGCCGATCTGAGAGGTCGGCCATGTGGTAGCGCGCGGTATCGTTGGCGTGGATATCGGGCGCGGCGCTCACCGTCTCGCCGATGCGGTCGGCGATGGTGCGGATGTTTTTGATCCGCTCGCGGGTGAGCATGATCACCCGGCGCTGCAGTTTCGGGATGATGTAGGCTTGGAACGGATAGAGGGAGACCGCCGCCGCGCCCAAGAACGGATCCTGGGCAAAGATAAATGTGATGTAGACCAGCAGCGTACCACCCTGAAACGCAGGTGTTGCGATGGCTTCACCGATGAAAACGCCGACGTCTTCGACCTCTGCGGTGATCATGGGGATGATTTCACCGCCCGATACGCGGCGGAAACGTTGCAGCCTGAAGCGTAAGACGCTGTTGTAGAGCATAAAGCGCAGGCGCCTTAGCATGCGCTCACCCGATACGCCCTTGGTCATGTTGAGGACGTATTTGATGGCGTTGTTGGCCACCACGAGGCCCAGGAACATAAAGCACAGCACCAGCAAATACGGGATTTGCTCGAGCTCGATGCCGAACAGGTCCTTTGGAAAATCAGTCCCGGAAATGGCGTCGTTGACGATCCACTTGGGCAGTTCGAGGGTCATGTAGAGGATCGGGAAAGACGTGACGGTCAGCGCCAGAATGATCAGCTGCTGACGCTTGGAGTACCGCCAAATAAACCCGAACAGGGAGCGATCCATCGCCAATCCCGCGTGCGTTTCGAACTGCCGGCGCTAGGCCAACCCATACGCAAGCGCACGGGAATGGGCGGCCGCACAACCATATTCGTTGTGCGGGTTCGGCGGATTGGGGCTGCGATCGCCAACGGTTGCGCACAAACCACAACACCGCATCAAGCGGTCGGTTGAGCTTTGGCTTCATTGAAGCGGGGCTTTGGCTACGCTATTGCGCGCAGTGATGCATAACGCGCAGCCCCGCATATTGATCTATTCCCACGACACGTTCGGTCTTGGGCATCTGCGCCGTTGTCGGGCCATCGCGCACGCTATGGTCGGTGCGATGAGCCGCTTGTCGATCATCATTTTGTCCGGCTCGCCGATCATCGGCAGCTTCGACTTTCGCGCGCGCGTGGACTTTGTGAGGGTGCCTGGCGTGATCAAGCTGCACAATGGCGCATACACCTCACGCTCACTGTCGCTTGATATCGACCACCTGCTGGAGCTGCGTGGCTCGATCATCAAGCACACGGCGGACGTGTTCGATCCTGACATTTTCTTAGTCGATAAGGAGCCACTGGGGCTGCGCGGCGAGGTGGAGCCCACGCTCAAGATGCTGCGTGATCGGGGCACGCGGCTCGTGATGGGTCTTCGCGATGTGATGGACGATCCGGCGAGCCTTGCTGAGGAATGGGATCGCAAAAACGCGGTCCAGGCGCTCGAAGAACTCTACGATGACATTTGGGTTTACGGCAAAGAAGCGATCCACGATCCGCTGGAGGGGATCACGGTCTCGCCGGCGGTGCGCGAGAAGCTTCTCTATACAGGGTATCTGGAGCGCCAGGTCCCGACCCGCGAAGCGAGCCCTGGCGAGAACCCATTTGGCAGCGATCCTTTCATCCTGGTGACACCCGGCGGTGGCGGGGATGGACGAGAGTTGGTGGACTGGGTGTTGCGCGCTTACGAGGCGCAGGAGCGGCCGCTGTTCCCGGCCATCATCGTTCTTGGCCCGTTTATGCCGGTGGACGAACAGCGCCGCTTCATGGCGCGCGCCGAGGCACTGCGCCTGGTCCACGTGCTGGAGTTCACGCCGACCATTGAGCACCTCATGGCGCAGGCGATGGCGGTGGTCGGGATGGGTGGCTACAACACGTTCTGTGAGATCTTGTCGTTCGATAAGCCAACGCTTTTAGTACCCCGGGTGAAACCGCGGCGCGAGCAGGCGATCCGGGCAGGCAAGGCCGCGGAGGCGGGCCTCCTTACATGCCTTCCCATCGACGCTTATCCGGACGTGGATGTGATGGTGGACGCTCTTGCCGAGCTGCCTGACAACCCGCCGCCTTCAGAAGCTGGGGTCGGCGACCTTCTGTCGGGGCTCGACCAAATCAATGCGCGCGCCGAGGCGATCCTCGCGCAACGGGAACTTGCCCGCGCACCGATCCCTCTGACCGCCGCGTCGGGATGAGCGTCTCGATCATCGTGAAAGGCTATCCGCGCCTTTCGGAGACGTTCATCGCGCAAGAGATATTGGCCTTTCAAAACGCCGGGCTGGCGCTACAGATCGTGTCGCTGCGCCATCCGACAGAGCGCTCAGTCCACGAAATGCATCGGCATATCACGGCGCCGGTCCTGTATTTGCCGGAGTATTTGCAGGATGATCCGGCGCGGGTCGCGGCGGCGCGGCGGATCGCGAAAACGTTGCCGGGTTACGCCGCCGCAAAGGCCGCTTACGATGCGGACTGGGCCCGCGACCGCTCGGTGAGCCGGGCACGCCGGTGGGGTCAGGCTGCTGTGCTGGCCGCAGAGTTGCCGGCGGACACGCGGCTTTTGTACGTGCACTATCTGCACACGCCAGCGTCGGTCGCGCGGTACGCGAGCCTGATGACGGGGATCCCGTACGCGTTTTCGGCGCACGCGAAGGATATTTATACGACGCCGTCGTGGGACCTGACCCAGAAGATGGCAGGCGCAGCGTGGGGCACGACCTGCACCCGCGCGAACTGGGAGTTTCTTGCCGCGCTTCACCCAGCACGGGAGCAGCTTGAGCTGGTGTATCACGGGCTTGATCTCACCCGCTTTCCGCCCGCGCCTCGGCGCTCTGCCACTCCCCCGCTCACCATTGTATCGGTGTGCCGGGCGGTGGAGAAAAAGGGGCTTGGTGATCTCCTGAGCGCTCTTGCCAAGCTCCCGCGCGACCTTGATTGGCGCTTCGAGCACATCGGCGGCGGAGCGCTGACCAAGCGACTGAAACGCAGGGCGGAAACGCTTGGGATTGCAGAGCGCATTACGTTTCACGGCTCCCAGCCGCAGGATGCGGTGATCGAGGCTTACCGGCGCGCCGATGTTTTCGTTCTGGCCAGTCGTATCGCCAAGAATGGCGACCGCGATGGGCTGCCCAACGTCATCATGGAGGCGATGGCCATGGGGCTGCCTGTTGTGGCGACGGATGTGTCGGCAATCCCGGAGATCGTGACCGAAGAGACCGGTGTGCTGGTGGCACCCCAGTCTCCGCCGGCGCTGGCGGACGCGATCATGACGCTGGCGCGCGATCCGGCGAGGCGGGCACGGATGGGCGAGGCGGCGGCGGTGCGGGTGCGCGAACACTTTTCGCCGGCGCCAGGCATCGCAACGCTGTTGCGGCGGATTGAAAGCACCGTGGGCGGGCGCATTGCGGCGTGAGCCGGGTCGCGTTCATCACCACCATGAAGCCGCCGAACCACCCGACCCCGTCCGGCGACCGCACCTTTGCCCGCCTGCTGCTGGCGGCGCTCTCCCACAGCGGCCACGACGTCGACGCGCTGACGGCGCTCAAGACATGGCGCAAGACGCCTGAGGGCCTTGAGGACATCGAAGCGGAGGCGGAAACCTACCTGGCGCAGATTTCGGATCGGTGGCGGGCTGAGGAGGCGCCTGACGCGATCCTCACCTATCACAACTACCATAAGGGGCCTGACCTTGTGGGTCCGCGGCTCGCTGAGGCGTTTGGCCTGCCCTACGCGATCGTTGAGCCGAGCCGCTCCCCACGGCGCGCCACGGGGCCTTGGGCGGTGCACTTTGCCCATGCCGACCACGCGCTGAGGCGCGCCAACGCGCTGGCGGCTGTGACGCGGAGCGATCTGCCGGCGCTCACCGACTTTGCCGCGGACACGGTGGCGCCGTTTCCGCCGTTTGTCGACACGGCGCCGTTTCAGGATGCGGCTGTGCGCACGGCCGACGACGACTGCCATTTCGCCACCGCCGCGATGCTGCGCCCCGGCCGCAAGGCAGACAGCATCAAAGTGCTCGCCGAGGCGTGGCCGGCCGTGGCGGCGGCGTGCCCGACGGCCCGGCTCACGGTGGCGGGCGATGGCGATGCAAGCGGCGAGCTGGAGCCGCTTTTTCCGGAGGGGACTTTTGTGGGGCTTCTCAACCAGCCTGAGCTGGCGCGGCTTTATAGGAGCGCGAACGTTTTTGTGTGGCCCGCCATCGAGGAGCCGTTCGGTTTTGCGTTCTTGGAAGCGCAAGCCGCCGGGCTTCCGGTGATCGGGGGCGACACGCGCGGCGTGCCCGATGTTGTCAGCGATGCAAGCGCGATCTTGACCCCGCCGACAGACACCGCGCAATGGTCGGAAGCGATGATCGACCTTGCCAAGAACCCGGAGCGCCGCCGCGCAATGTCCGCCGCAGCGCTGAGTTTTGCCGCAAAGCGGGACCTGGCGGCTGGCGCGACTAGCGTTGACGCACTTCTGGCGCGGGCCGCTCAACACTATAGGGACAATGCACCATGAAGGCCGCGATTTGGGTGCAGCATCTTTTGGGGACGGGGCACACGGTGCGCGCCTCGGCCCTCGCGCGTGCCATGAACGATGAGGGGATCGACACCACCCTGATTCTGGGCGCCACGCCGCCCGATACGCTCGACCTCAGCGGGATCCGAACGGTCACGTTGGCGCCGGTCTTCACGATCGAGCAGGACTTTAAGAACCTGGGCGGGCCTGACGGGGGCTATTCGAGCCTTGCCGACGAGCGGCGCCAAGCGATCCTGGAAGCGGTGGACGGCGCGGACGCGTTCATCACCGAGGGCTTTCCGTTTGGCCGCAAGCCGTTTGCGGCGGAGCTTCGCGAACCGCTTGCCAAGGTGCGGGCGGGCGGCGGCATCACTATCAGCTCGGTGCGCGATATCTTGGTGCGCAAAGACGTTCCGCGCCGCGCCTTTATGGCGAAGGTGGCGCGCGAGACGATGGACCACATCATCGTCCATGGGGACGAGACGCTGACCGGGCCGCGCGACACGTTCCATATGGACCCTGCCGAAATCCCGCCGGTTCACTACACCGGCTATATTCACAACGTGGTGGTCAGCGGGAGTGCTGAGCCGCACGGGAAAATCGTGGTGACCGCAGGGGGTGGTGGGTTTGGCTCTGGGCTGTTTGAAGCCGCCTTAGGTGCTGCCGCGCTTTGGCCAGAGGGTCCGCCCTGGCACCTGCTCATTCCCAAGCCGCTGGCCGACAGCATTGCCGGTTGGCAGCGCATGGCCCCCGCCAACGTCACCGTTGAGCCCAATCGGCGTGATTTTCAGAGCTTTCTTGGGGGTGCATCGCTCTGCATTAGCCAAGCCGGCTACAACACCTTTCTGGATGCCATTGCTGCCGGTCCGCCGATGGTGCTCATTCCGTTTGCCGACGGTGACGAAACCGAACAGAGCGACCGTGCGGCGCTGTATTCCCAGTTTCAGGGGATTTCGGTCATCGATCCGGAGATACTCACGCCCGAAAAGCTGCTGGCCGCGTCCAAGGCAGCGCTGGCTGGGCCGCGCCCCAACATCAAGATCCGTGCTGATGGGGCAGCGCGGGCTGCACGGCACATCAAGACACTCGCAGGCGGATGAGCGCGATCTCTACGCTTCGGCGCCTGCTGGACGCCGCGGCGGCTCGGGGAGAGCGGCGGCTTTTTTGGTGGCGCGACGATGATGCGACCGCTCTATCGGCCGCGCTTGACCGCCTGTTTAATGACGCCGCCGGGGCGCCGCTCGCGCTGGCGGTTATTCCAGACGGAGCGACCAGCGAGCTCTTGGAGTTATGCAAGGACCGGGATGTTGCGGTGCTTCAACACGGCGTCAGCCACACGAACCACCAGGGCGCCGGCAAGTCAGCCGAGCTTGGTGATGCTCGGCCACCTGAAGAGGTCATTACGGGATGTGTCGCCGCCAGGGCGAGGCTGGCGGTGTCGCCAGCATTTTTGCCTGTGATGGTGCCGCCCTGGAACCGTGCCGCGCGTGGCGTGCTCGACGCGCTGCCGGCGGCGGGTTATCACGGCGTGTCGTTGTTTGGCGGTCCGACCGTTGCCGGGCCGATGCGCCGCGTTGATGTGCATATCGATCCGATTGCTTGGCATGCTGGGCGCGAGTTCCAACCGCAGGCGACGCTGAGCGCCATGATCGAACGCGCCTTTGACCAACATGGGCCCATCGGCCTCATGACCCATCATCTGGTTCACACCGGCCCGATTAGGGCTTTTGTTGCCGCGTTTGCAGAGACGGTGCGTACCCATCCGGCCGCAGGTTGGACGGATGCGGGAACCTTGTTTGCGCCTCCGCCCCCGTCATGAGCGATCCGTTCACCCCCGTCGAGGCGCTCGTGGCAACGCCGGGCCCGCTGTTTGGCCTCGATCTGGGCACCAAGACCATTGGGATCGCCGTGTGCGACAGCGCGTGGCAGGTGGCCTCGCCGCTTCGTGTGATCCGGCGGACGAAGTTTACGGCGGACGCGAATGAACTCATCGCACTCGCCGACCAGTATGGCGTTGTCGGCCACGTGATTGGGTTGCCGTTCAACATGGATGGCTCGTCCGGTCCGCGGGTGCAGTCCACGCGCGATTTCGCGCGTAACCTTGCCACACGCGATCCGCGCCCAATCGTGGGCTGGGACGAGCGGTGGTCCACAGTTGCAGCGGAGCGCTCGATGATTGCGGCCGATGCGTCGCGCGCGCGGCGTCGGGAGGCCATCGACAAGGTGGCCGCCGCATTTATCCTGCAGGGTGCCATCGATCGGCTGCGGCGCGTTCGTGATGAGGGCGCGACCTAACGCGGGTCACGTATCGGCTTTGCCCATTTGAAAGACCCTACGCCCCCGAATCTTCGATCATCGGCGCGGGAATCGCCTTCGGGTCAAACTTTGCGTGCAGGTCTATGATTGCATTCTTCGAAAACTTCACTGGTTGTTGGTAGACTTTTCTCGACACGAAGGAACCATCTTGAGCCTCTGCAGTCATGTAGATCAGATAGGCTTTGTTTGCTTGGAGTGTGTACCCACCGAAGTTAGGAAAGCGGTTCCAATTACGACGAAACATTGCCGAGAACGGCGGTGGGTCCTGCATCACAATACCCGACACGAGCCGAGTATCATCTGGAGGTGAGTTGACGACTTCGAAGCTAATCATGATCGGGCCGACACCGGCAGCGGCATTCACAGTGATCGAAACATACGCAATGTTACCCCCGGCCGCCGCCTGAGCGTCTTCGAGTTCTTTCCGGCGCTGTGCCACTGCGCTAAGTTGTTGGGGGCGAAAGTTTAGGATCGTCAGAAGGTTGTGCACGCCGCCACTTCCGCCGGCGAGTACAAGCGCAGTTATTATCTTACCAATATCTCTGTCCCGCGGATCATCCTCAGGCGCTATATCGGAAGGAGAACCGTCGAAAGCGAAAACCAGGTCGCCGAGCACATCAATCTTAAAGACATAGACAACAATGACTGACACGACGATCGCAATCACCGTACGGAGACCGCGACCACCAAAGTATATCTTAAAGACGCGCCAATTGAACAAAACCGCCAAAGCACTTTCAATGACGAGCGCGTAAATAAAGAGTTCGAGAAGTGCCTCGCCCGTGACGGTCAAAGCATCCATGTGTAGATCGCCCCGCAGCTCACAGTTGCCATCCGTCCGCAGTGTGAGGCCGATGGGGTCGGCTTGCAAGCCGCACACAAAGGGGCTGACACCCTTAGAAGAGATGCGCATCGGCGCCGTGGTGCTCAGCCTACTTCTTGGCGCATTGGGTCACGCCCTCAGTTCCGTCAATCACCGACAAAAAGGCAAAGCTGGTTTAGAAGTCCGGCAGCAGAAGCTCGATGACTTCCCGGGGGTCTTCGAACTGTACGGCACCGGCGCTGTGTCCGTAGATGCCTTCCAGACGGTTGGCGAGGAAGGCGTCGCCGACAACCCGCGGCAGATGACGGCGCATGGTGGTGACGGCGATCAGCATCGCGAGTTGTTCGGCGAATCGATGGGCGAAGTAGACGTCGCCAGCGGTGTCTTCGCCGAGGGCCTCAATCTGCTGGACGACGCTGTCGCCCGCTGAGCCGAGCTCCGCAGCGACTTCGTCCAGGCAATCACGAAGCAATTGAGGATCGCGCGCGACGAGCCCGGCAAGCTCTGTTGCGGCACCGCTGGCGCTGCCGTCCCAATGGGCGAGCGTGGCAAGGTCCGCGGCAGCGAGTGCGGCCGGGTGGGACGCGCGCAGCGTGACAGGGCCGATCAGCTCGGCGGCTTCGAGCGCGATCCTCTGGGCGATGCCGAGGGCGTAGACCCGCGCGGCCGGTGTACCGATACGGGCGATGGCGTGATCGCTATCGCGCTCAAAGGCTTGGTCGAACGCGCCGGCAAGGCGGAGCGCGAGTGCCGTCAGCGCCGAGACGTCCATCGCCATGCCGGCGAGGGATTGCATAACTTCTGGTTCAGCGAGAGGCGCGCGGTCATCGCTTCTGCGCTCGCGCAGCGTTTCATAGAGCCCCACGACGGCGCCGCGAGCGGTTCCGGCGGCGATGATCGTGGTGTCAAGTTCGCTGAGTGTGCGCACATCGCGAAGCACCGACAGGCCTCGCCCCGGATCGCCGACCCGCCGCGCCATCGCGCCCTCGAACCGAATGGATGCAAAGGCCTGCGAGCGCATGCCGACCGGTTCGGTGACGCCATCGACGAAGATCGTGCCATCGTTGTCACCGCCATAGCGCGGCACGAGGGCGGCCGTGGGGCCATCCAGCGACTGGGCGATGACGAAGAAGAAGTCGGCCGTGGGCGAAGGCACAAAGGGCGCGATGCCCGATACGCGCAGGCGGTCTCCGCCAGCCGGATCGGCGCGCAGGCCTGACGCTGGGCCGTTTGTGGGCGAGTGCCCCGCCGTCGCGAGGGTGATGAGGATGCCCTCTTTGTCGGCGGAGGCGAGCTCAAACGGATCGTAGACCCGGCCTTCGATGAGGGGGAAAAGCTCGCCCTCAAGGTTTGGCGCGTAAACCAGCGCGGCAACGGCGGCGTGGGTACCGCACAGGGGCAGGAGATGGCCCCGCTCGCACTGGGCGGTCATGTAGAGACGGGCCGCGCGCAGCCTGTGAAGCCGCCTGTCGTCGCTGTCGGACCAGGCGGCCGATGGCAGGCCCTCAGCGACGCCGCGCTTGAGGAGCGCGCGGAATGCGGGGTGGATGTCGAAACTGTCGATGCGGTTGCCGTAAGGGTCTTCGCGCACGAGCGGTTGGCCTGCGGCGACGGCGAGCCGTGCGATTTCCTTCGCGTCCGATGAGCCCCAGAAGGTGCCGAGCGCGCGCAGTTCGTCCTCGGCCTGATCGTCGAGCACGGGATCGAGGCAGGCCATGAGGGCCGGATCATCAGCGTAGGCGTTGTAGGCGTCGGAGCGCTCCGGCGGCTTTGCCGGCTGCGGCGCCGCGGCAGGCTCTGGCCTGCGCCACGTAAAGCGGCGGCCCACAGTGTCATCCATCAGCGTCTCATCTCCGGCAGTTCATCGCGCGTATTATCATGACAGGCTTGTCAAGTCCCTCAATCCGCTAAGGTTGCAAGAAATTTTCCCCCGCGCCTCCACAATCAAGGGGCGTCAAAGGCGACGCATTCGCGTAGACATTGGCCAATTCATCGACGGAGCAGCCATGCCTGATCCCATCAGCTGGGCCGCAGATTGGCCGTTTTACGCCATGACCTTCGCCCTCTCCTACCTTTTGGGCTCGATCCCATTCGGCCTTGTTCTCACCAAGGCGGCAGGGCTCGGGGACGTTCGCAAGATCGGCTCGGGCAACATCGGCGCCACCAATGTGCTACGCACGGGACGCAAGGACATCGCGTTTGCGACTGTCATGCTGGACGGGCTGAAAGGGACCCTCCCTGTGCTCGCAGCATTTCATTTTGGCGGCCCCGACCAGGCCGTCACCGCTGCACTTGCTGCGCTTCTGGGGCACCTTTTTCCGGTTTGGCTTGGCTTTAAGGGCGGCAAGGGCGTGGCGACCTACATCGGGTGTCTCGCCGGATGCTCGCTTTATGCTGGGCTTGGCTTCGGAGCGGTATGGCTCGCGATGGCGTTCGCACTGCGCTTTTCTTCGGCCGCTTCGCTGACCGCGACGTTCGCGACCCCATTCATCCTCGTGGCGCTCAATCAGATACAGTACGCTGAGGTGTTTGGCCTGATGACAGCGCTCATTTGGTACAAGCACACGCCGAACATCCAGCGGCTTTTGTCGGGCACTGAGAGCAAAATCGGCAAGAAGTCGTGAGCGTTTCAGGTCCCGCGAGCGCTGAGGAGGAGGTCGCGTGGCTGCGGCTGATCCGAACGCCGCAGGTGGGGCCGGCAACCTTTCGCGATGCGCTGCGCCGGTATGGCTCGGCAGCGGATGCACTGGCCGACATGCCCCGTTGGCACACGGCGGGCGTTGCGCCGCCAGCGGGTGCGGTGGAGCGCGAACAGGCGGCTGCGGCGCGGCGCGGGGTGCGTATGGTGTTTTTGGGCACGCCCGATTACCCGCCGCAGCTTGCCGCAATCCATGCGCCGCCGCCGGTGATCATGGTGCGGGGGACTACCGCTCTGCTCCACCGCCCACAGCTCGCAATTGTGGGTGCGCGCAAGGCCTCTGCGGCGGGTGGTACGTTGGCGCGGCGCTTTGCGGAGCGGTTTGTGGCCGCTGGCACGGTCGTGACGTCGGGTCTTGCGCTTGGCATTGATGCGGCGGCGCACAGGGGCGCTGGGCCGGCGGCGACGGTTGCTGTTCTGGCCGGTGGCGTTGATCGGCCGACGCCGGCTGACAACGAGGACCTTGCTGAGGCGATCGCAGCAGAGGGCGCACTCGTGACAGAGATGCCGCTTGGGCATAACCCGCTGCCGCGCGACTATCCGCGACGCAACCGGCTGATTGCCGGCCTATCGCTGGCGACGGTGGTAGTGGAGGCGAGCGCGCGGTCCGGGGCGCTCCACACCGCGCGTTATGCCAACGACCAGAACCGTGAGGTGTTTGCGGTTCCGGGTTCTCCGCTTGATCCGCGTGTTGAGGGGTGTCTCAGCTTGCTGCGGCAGGGCGCGGGACTTGCGATTTCGGCGGACGATGTGTTGAGCGCTGTGTTTGAGGGCGGGCAACGGACCTTGGCGCTGTTTGAGGCCGAGGCACCGCCGCTGGTGGGCGAGGATGACGCGCCCGAACACACGGTTGCGGACGCGGTGGCGTCGCTGTTGTCGCTGACCCCAGTCGATCGGGATGTGATTGTGCGCGATGTGGGCCATCCGGCGTACCGGGTGATCGCGGCGCTGACTGAGCTGGAGCTGTTGGGCCGCGCGGTCACCGAGCCCGACGGGCGGGTACGCGCGGCGCTGCCGGAGGGTTAACCGGGCAGTGCGGCGAGTGCCTCCACCTCAAGGACGGACTCATCGCGGGCAAGGCCGGTGACGCTCATGAGCGTTGAGGCAGGGGCGGGATTTGACACAAAGCGGTCGCGGGCCACCATGTAGCCGGCGAGGTGCTGGCGGCCGCTGACGTAGGCGTTGAGCCGGACAACGGCCTCAGGGCCTGCGCCCGCGGCGGCGAGGACAGCGGCGATGTTGGCAAAGCAAAGGTCGGCCTGGCCCTCGGCGTCCTTCGGGACGGACGCGTCGGCAGCGATCCCGAGCTGCCCCGACAACACCAGAAGACGCATCCCCGCCGGCACCACAATGCCGTGGGCATAGTTGGCGAAGGGGGGGTGGATCTGCGGCGGCGTGATCGGGGTCATGGGTCACCTTTTCTGGATCGCTGACGAGGCGCCGTTCGGGCGCCCGGGTGGGCACGCAAACTTTATGCCTTGCGGCGCTTTACGTCTCCTCAACCACGCTTTACCGCACTGTTGCCGGGTGCTTTTGCAACCACATCGCGGCATGGTGCTTGCAAGAAAAGGCGCCAGAAATAGTGGCTGTTGCGACGGCAAAGAGGCCCTGCAACCGTTATTCGATGACCTCACCCGACCGAACCATGAGAGACATTTCCATGACGCGCATCTTTGTTGCTCTTTTGGGCTCTACCGCGCTCCTGGGCGCGGCCCAAGCTCAGGACACCACCGCCGTCACCTTCGGCACGAACTGGCTCCCGCAGGCCGAGCACGGCGGCTACTATCAGGCGGTTGTGGACGGCACCTACGAAGCGTGCGGCCTTGATGTGACCATCGCGCCGGGCGGCCCGCAGGTGAACAACCGTGCGCTGCTTTTGGCGGGGCGCATTCAATTCCACATGGGCGGCAACCTGTTGCAGGTGTTCAACGCGGCGGCGGAAGAGATTCCGGTCGTGGTCGTTGCCTCGCACATGCAAAAAGAGCCGCAGGTCATCATGACCCACCCCGACCAGGGGCTCGATACGTTCGAGTCGCTGAAAGAGGCCGACACGCTGTTCATCGGCGACAACGGCTTTCAGTCGTACTACCAATGGATGATCGACGAATACGGATTTAGCGCCGACAACCGCGCGCCCTACACGTTTAACCCCGCGCCATTCCTTGCCAACAAGAAGTCCGGTCAGCAAGGGTATGTGACGTCGGAGCCGTTTGCCATTGAGACCGAAGGCGGCTTCTCGCCCAACATCTTCCTGTTGGCGGACTATGGGTTCGACAGCTACGCGACGACTGTGGAGGTCATGCGGCCCTACATGGAAGAAAACCCTGAGGCGGTGAAATGCTTTGTGGAGGGCTCGTCCATCGGTTGGGCCAATTATTTGTATGGTGACCCGTCGGCGGCGAACGCGATGATCCAGGAGCAGAACCCCAACATGAGCGATGCGCAGCTGGCGTTCTCCATCGAGAAGATGAAGGAATACGGCATCGTCGATTCGGGCGATTCGCTCACCATGGGGATCGGCGCGATGACCGACGAGCGGTTCACGTCGTTCTACGAGAAGATGCTTGCCGCTGGTGTTGCGCCTGAGGGCATTGACCTTGCGTCCACCTACTCGCTGGATTTTGCCAACACTGGTGCCGCGCTGGAGACGAAGAAGGAACTCGGCGTCGAGTGAGCGAGACCCTCGCCAACGCGCCGCTTGAGGGCGGCGAGACACCAGCGGCGGTGCCCCCGCCGCTGGTCACCCTGCGCTCAGTAGGCAAGACGTTTGATAACGGGACGCGCGCGTTGCACGGGGTCGACCTGACCGTGGGCAAGGGGGAGTTTTTGTCCCTGCTCGGGCCGTCTGGGTGCGGCAAGTCCACGATTTTGCGGCTGATTTCGCAATTGGATAGCCCGACGGATGGCGACATTCGCTGGGAAGGCACGGCGGCCGATCCGAAACGGCGCGAGGTGAGCTTTGTCTTCCAAGAGCCGACGCTGATGCCGTGGGCCAAGGTTTTTGACAACGTCTACCTGCCGATGCGTCTGAAGGGTGTGGGCCGCAAAACAGCCGAGCCGCAGATTATGCATGCGCTGGAAAGCGTTGGGCTGGCTGACTTCCGCGCGGCCTATCCGCGGGAGCTGTCGGGCGGCATGAAGATGCGGGTCTCGATTGCAAGGGCGCTCGCCACCGATCCTGATGTGCTTCTGATGGATGAGCCGTTTGCAGCGCTGGACGAAATCACGCGCTTTAAGCTGAACGATGATCTGTTGAGGCTGTGGGACGAGCGCGGCTGGACGGTGATGTTCGTGACCCACTCGGTGTTTGAGAGCGTTTATCTGTCGACGCGGATTGCTGTGATGACGGGGCGGCCAGGGCGCATCGCTCAGTCCATCGAGGTGGATGGGCCGCGGCAGCGCACCCAGGAGTTTCGCCTATCGGAGGGCTTTTCGGCCATCGCGCGGCGCACCTCGGACGCCCTTTCCAAGGCCATGAGCGCATGACGATCACCGCGAACGATGCACCGCCGCCTGGGGTCCCGGCGACGAGGGAAGCGGCGGCGAAGCTGAAGCGTTGGCAACGTCTCGATGCGTTTTTGCGCATCGCCTTGCCCACCGCGGTGATCGCGGGGCTCATTTGTTTGTGGCAAGACTATGTGACGACGAACAACGTGCCACACTATATCTTGCCTAGCCCTGCACGGGTTCTCGACGCTCTGGTTGAGGATCGTGCGATGCTCTTCAGCGGGCTCGTCAACACGCTGATCATTACGTTTGGTGCGCTGTTTTTGGCTGTCACGTTGGGCGTTACGATTGCGATTGCGCTCACTCAGTCGCGGCTTGTGGAGTATGCCATCTTCCCCATTGCCGTGGTGTTACAGGTGACGCCGATTGTTGCGGTGTTTCCGCTGATCAACATCTACGTTGAGAATATTTACGCTAAGCTTTTGTTGTGCGCGTGGATTGTAGCGTTCTTTCCGATCTTATCAAACACGACGCTAGGGTTGAATTCGGCTGACCGGAACCTTCGCGACCTCTACAAGCTTTATGGCGCGTCGCGGTGGCAAACTTTGCGCTACCTGCAACTGCCGGGTGCTATGCCTTACTTTCTGGGTGGGCTGCGGATTGCTGGCGGTCTTGCGCTGATCGGTGCTGTGGTTGCGGAGTTTGTGGCGGGGTCTGCCGGCGCGGGGACGGGGCTCGCGTCTCGGCTGATCGAGGCGGGCTATCGGCTTCAGATCCCGCGCCTGTTTGCGGCGCTGTTTCTGATCTCGCTGACGGGGATCGTCATCTACGTCACGCTCGCCTTCATCTCGTCGAAGCTGCTGTCGAGCTGGCATGAAAGCGCGATGTCCAAGGGCAACCGGTGATTTTGTTGAATGCCCGAGTGCCGGCCTGCCTTGCCGGCGGGGACGGGGATGCGCTGACGCCGGTCAGCCTGCGACTGCGGGGGGATCGCATTGAGGCCGTGTCCCAGGATCCGACGGGGGCCTCGATGGCGGCGACTGGTGAGGTTGGTCGCGCAGGCGAGGAGTGCATCGACTGCGCCGGCGGCATCGTTGTCCCAGCGTTTAGCGACATGCACACGCATTTGGACAAGGGGCATATTTGGCCGCGGACACCTAACCCAGACGGAACGTTTGATGGCGCGCTCCACGCCACCATGGCCGACCAGCGGGCCCACTGGTCAGCAGCTGACGTGCGCGCTCGGATGGAGTTTTCCCTAACAACTGCGTACGCGCACGGGACTGCCGAGATCCGCACCCACATCGACACGCTGGAGGATCAGGGCGAGATTTCGTGGCCGGTTTTTGCTGAGGTGCGCGAGGCTTGGGCGGACCGGATAGCGCTGCAGGGTGTGAGCCTCACTGGCATCGACGTTTTGCCGGACGATGTGGGTCCGCTGTTTGATCTGGTAACCCAGCACGGGGGGATTGTGGGGGCGGTACTTTACCCGGTGCCCTCGCTTGTTCCCCAACTGCGGGCACTGATGGAAGAGGCGGAGCGGCGGGGGCTCGACATCGACTTTCACTCTGACGAATCGTTGGATCCATCGTCGAACTGCCTCGCTGCGGTGGCAGCCGAGGCGGAGCGCATCGGTTTTTCGGGCCAGATCACCTGCGGTCATTGTTGCTCGCTGATGACCATGAGCGATAGCGACGCTGACCGAACCCTTGATGCCGTCGCGGCGCAGAACATCGCGGTCGTCTCACTGCCATTGTGCAACATGTATCTGCAGGATCGCCAGGCGGGGCGCACACCGCGCATCCGCGGCGGTACGCTGGTGCATGAGATGGCCGCGCGGGGGATTGCGGTGGCTATTGCCTCGGACAACACGCGTGATCCGTTTTTTGCCTACGGCGATCTGGATATGGCTGAGGTTTGGCGCGAGGCGACCCGGATTTTGCATCTCGACCACCCGGTGGGCGATTGGCCGAGGGCCTTTAGCGCAACACCGTCGGCAATCATGGGCCAGCCGGTGCGGACCGTTGAGGAGGGAATGCCGGCCGACCTCGTCATTTTTGGCGCGCGGGAGTGGACCGAGCTCTTCGCCAGCCATGAGAGTGCTCGCAACGTCATCCGTCGCGGCGTGCCCATTGAGGCTGCCCCGCCGCTCTACAGCGAACTGGACACGCTATGGACATCGCATCCCTGAAAGCCGCACTTCCGGACATCAAGCTGGAAGACAATCCGCGCATCGTCCAGCGCAAGAGCCGCGACTTTTACTGGTACTCGCCGGTGCTGAAGCGGCAGTTGGAGCACATCACCGGCGACATTCTGGCGGTGCCGAAGAGCGAGGCGGAGGTGGTTCAGATCCTAGGCGCCTGCTTTGACAATGATGTGCCGGTGACTGTGCGCGGGGCCGGCACCGGCAATTATGGGCAGGCAATGCCGCTGGCTGGTGGGCTTGTTCTTGATGTGTCGGCGATGACGGCGGTGAAGCACATCGGTCAGGGGACGGTGACGGCTGAGCCCGGCGCGATCCTGGCGGAGATCGACAAGCAAACCCGGCCGGGTGGTCAGGAGCTGCGCCTGTCGCCGAGCACCTACACGACGGCGAGCATTGGCGGGTTTATTGCTGGGGGGTCTGGCGGGGTTGGATCCATCCATTGGGGCGGTCTTCGCGATCCGGGCAATATCATCAGCCTGCGGCTCGCGACGATGGACGGCAGCGAGCCGACGGTGATCACGCTGGAAGGGGCCGATATTGCCAAGGCGAACCACGCCTATGGGACGACGGGCGTCATCACTGAAGTGACGATGCCGCTGGCGCCGGCCTATGACTGGAGCGACATTTTGATCGCGTTCGATACGCTCGAGGGTGCGGTGCGCTTTGGCGAGCACCTTGCCGGGATGGACGGGCTTCTTCTCAAGAACCTTTGCGTGCTCGACGAGTACTGCACGCCGCATCTGAAGCGTCACCAGCCTTATCTGCCGAAGGGTGCGGCTATGGTGGTCGTGGTGGCAGCGCCCTTTGCTGCAAGCGACGTTGTGTTCCTTGCGGAAGCTGCGGGGGGAACTGTGACGCTGCGGACCGACACAGCGGATGCGGAGGCGGTGGCGGCGCTGCCGCCTGCGTTTGAGCTTGGTTGGAACCACACGACACTGCGCGCCATGAAGACGGATCCGTCGATCACCTATCTGCAGGTGCTCTATCCGCCGCCCGGGATCAGCGAAAAAGTTTTGCAGATGGCCAAGACGTTTGGGCCTGAGGTGCCGACCCATCTGGAGTTTGTGCGCTTCGACGGCGCTGTTGGGTGTTTTGGGCTGCCGCTGGTGCAGTTCACCACCGAAGAGCGGCTCGACGAGGTCATCGCGATCCATGAGGCTGCGGGTGCGCCGATCTTCAATCCGCACCGCTACACGCTGGAGGAAGGCGGCATGAAGCAGACCGATGCGGTGCAGCTGGCCTTCAAGCATCAGGCCGATCCGAAGGGGCTCCTCAACCCCGGCAAGATGATTGCGTGGGACGATCCCGATTTTGACTACGGAAAACCGTACCTTTTCCCCACCCTGACGACCGCTTAAAGCACTTTGGGCCCAGCGCATCCGGCGCGTTTCATGCTAGGGTGAAGTAGGCGCGGGGTATCTCCCTCGCGCCGAACGAGCGGCACTCTCAACCATGAAAGCTCTGATTGTCTTCAGCCACCCGAATCCGGGGAGCTTTAACGCGCACATATTGGCCAAGGTTCGGCAAACTCTCGCTGACCGCGGCGCTGAAACCCGCCTGATCGACCTCTACGACGAAGACTTTAATCCGGTGATGAGCCGGGAGGAGCGCGAGGGCTATCATACCCACTCTGAGAACGAGTTGCCGGTGGCCGAGCACCTTGCGGATCTGAGGTGGTGCGACACGCTGATCTTCATCTATCCGACCTGGTGGTTTGGTTTGCCGGCGATGCTGAAAGGCTGGCTTGACCGGGTTTTCGTGCCACACGCCACCTTCACCATGCCCACCGCCGATACGCCGATGGGGGGCCAGCTTCACCACATCAAGACCATCGCGGTGATCACCACCTGTGGCGCGCGTTGGTGGCAATCGAAAGTGATTGGGGAACCCGGGCGAAAAACGCTGTTGCGGGGCATCCGCTTTTTGGTGCATCCGCGCTGCAAGACCCGCTACAGCGCGCTCTACAAAATCGATTCGTCCACTCCGCGGGACCGCGAGCGTTACGTGGTCAAGGTCACCAAAATGGTTGGCCGACTGTGACGGGCACCGACCATGCACTGATGAGTGTTTCCCGCGCTGCCGAGGCCGGCCATAGGGGATGTGGGAGCGCACCGTCACACGGCTGTGCCAGCCTGCAATAAAGGTTTGCGATGGCGTTCCAATACACCAAGACCGCGACGCACCGGCTAAACGAGGCGCATAAGGCTGAGCGGGCGCGCGCGGCTGCCGAGCTTGCCGGGCTGGGGCTTCAGCCTGGTCAGGAGTTAGTGCTGAAGGCGCTCGTGACAGACGGCGGCCGGACCATGAGCGAGCTTGCGCAGGAGCTGGGCCTGGAGCCGCCGACGGTGACGGCCATGGTGACGCGGCTTGCCACCCACGGGTTCGTGGTGCGGCAGACCTCGCCCATGGATGGGCGGCTCGCACAGGTGTTTCTCACCGAGCCCGGGCGTGCACTGATTGCCGACATCGACCGCCAGAGACGGCGTGTGGAGAAGGAAGCGCTGGCCGGGTTTCGCGACAAGGACAAGCGCAAGCTACGTAAGCTGTTGCGCAAGATGGAGAAGAACCTGTCCAAAGCGAACGGTGCCGCTGCGAACTTGACCGAGCCGGTCGCCGACGACGATCTCACTGCAGCTGAGGCCTGATGCCGATACCGCCAGCGTCCACCGAGGCGGGTGCCGCCATTCGCGGCATTGCGCTGATGACGGCGGCGTTTGGTCTGTTCGCCTGCCTCGATACCACCGCGAAGTGGCTGGGCCGGACGATGGAGTCCGGCGATATCGCGTTTTTGCGCTATGCGACGCACGTTATTCTGCTGGCGCTGGTGTGGCGCATTTGGTCGAACACTGAGTGCTTGCGCACCTCCAGGCCCATCGCGCAGATTGTGCGTGGGCTGTTCTTGTTGGGCTCGACCTTCTTCAACTTTTGGGCGCTTCAGCATCTTCAGCTGGCCGAGGCGGCCGCGATCATGTTCGCCGGTCCGCTCGTGGTGACAGCGCTCGCAGGACCTGTGCTTGGTGAGAAGGTAGGCATTCGGCGCTGGGCTGCGGTGCTGGTCGGCTTTGTGGGCGTTCTCATCGTGATGCGGCCTGGCACTGGCGCGATGCATTGGGCGGCCGGGCTCTCGGTGTGCGCGATGTGCTCCTATGTCGGCTACGCGCTGATGACGCGCAAACTTCATCAGACCGAAAGCTCTGAAGCGCTGTTGATGATCTCGGCGATGGTGGGTGCGCTCGGGTTGTCGCCGTTTGCCGTCAGCGCGGTGGAGAGCCTTCAGGGCTGGCAATGGGCGCTGGCGTTCATGATGGGGTTTTTTGGTGCGGTCGGGCACTACGCGTTGGTTTTGGCCCACCGCATGTCGAGCGCATCCGTGCTGGCGCCGTTCGTTTACACTCAGATCGTGTGGATGATCCTGTTCGGGTTCATCATTTTTGGCGACATTCCGGACGTTTGGACCGTTGTTGGCACGTCGATCATCGTGAGCGCTGGGATTTACATTTTGCATCGCGAGCGGGTCCGCGGCCGGCCGGTGGCGAGCAACATCCCGACCAAGCTGTAGCCTCTCGCGCATGTGTCCGCTAAGGCACGGGGATAGGAGGTGCCGACCCATGTTGACGACGATTTCTGGCTTTGACCGCATTGGCGAAGAAAATGCTTTCGCCGTTCTGGCGCGCGCCAACGCGCTTGCTGCGCAGGGCCGTGACATCATCAATTTGGGGATCGGCCAGCCGGACTTTCCGACGCCGCAGCACATCGTTGAGGCGGGCATCAAGGCGCTGCGCGATGGTCACCACGGCTATACGCCCGCGACGGGGATCCCCGCGCTGCGCGAAGCTGTCGCCGACGATCTGACGGCGCGGTCGGGCGTCGCGGCCTCGCCGGATCACATTCTGATCGTGCCGGGCGGCAAGGTGACGATGTACATGGCGATCCAGATGTTTGGCGAGCCGGGGACTGAGATCCTCTACCCTGACCCCGGCTTTCCGATTTATCGCTCCATGATCGAGTTTACAGGCGCGACGCCTGTGCCCATCCCGATCCGGGAGGAGAACGGGTTTGCGTTCAACCCGGAGGATGTCGCCGAGCGCATCACCGACAAAACGCGGCTTGTGATTGTGAATTCGCCGGCCAATCCGACGGGCGGCGTTAGCGATCCGGCGGACGTGGATGCGCTGGCGAAAATCCTTGCCTCCCATCCGGGCGTGGCGGTGATGTCGGACGAGATTTACAGCCGCATGACCTATGACGGGCTGCCGCACCGCTCGCTTGCCAGCTATCCGGAGCTGCGGGAACAGCTGATCCTGCTGGACGGCTGGTCCAAGACCTATGCGATGACGGGTTGGCGGCTCGGGTGGTCGCTGTGGCCGCCGGCGCTGTTCGACAAAGCGCGGAAGCTTGCTGTGAACGCATGGTCTTGTGTGAACGCCCCAACGCAGTATGCGGGGCTTGCGGCACTCAAGGGGCCGCAGGATGAGGCGGAAGCGATGATGAAAGCCTTCGACCAGCGGCGCGTTGCGACGGTGAAGGCATTGAACGCGCTGCCGGGCGTCACCTGTGCGACGCCAAAGGGCGCGTTTTACGCCTTTCCCAACATCACCGCGACGGGATGGCAGGCGAAGCCGCTCGCCAACGCGTTGCTGGATGAAACGGGGGTCGCGCTGATCGGTGGGCCAGACTTTGGCACGCTGGGCGAGGGGTACATTCGCGTGTCCTACGCCGCGGCGCTGGACCGGATCGAAGAAGCGATCGCGCGGATGAACGGCTTTTTGGAGACGAAGGCGGCCGCGTAGCCGCTGGGTTTCCCGGAGGTTTTAGGCAGCTCTCCGGAGGGGCGGTTTGGTCCGCTTTAGGCTGCTGCCTCGGCCTTTTCCTGTGGCTGTTCAGCCGTTTGGGGAGAAGCGAGCCACATGTCCAGGAAGTTGCCGAGCCATGTCTTGACCGGGCCGTCATAGATGGCGCGGCCAGCGAAGTGATCGCCGCGCTTGCGGGCGCCGGGCAGCGCCATCCTGGCGTGGGCGCGGGTGGTCCAGCGGTAGAGCATGGCAAGCGTCAGCTCTGAGTGGAACTGCACGCCGTAGGCGCGGGGGCCGACGCGGAAGGCCTGCTCGTCAAAATGGTCGCCGCGGGCGAGGAGTTCTGTGCCCCTCGGTACCGTGAAGCCTTCGCGGTGCCACTGATAGACCTTGCCCGGCCAATCCATCAGCGCTTTGCCCTCAGCCGTCGGGGTAATGTCGTAGTAGCCGATCTCGACCTGGCCCTGGGGATGGGGTGCGACGGAACCGCCGATGGCTTTTGTGAGCATTTGTGCGCCGAGGCAGATGCCGAAGAAGGGCGTGCCATCGCGCAGGGGAACGTTACAAAAGTCGATCTCGCGCTTGATGTAAGCGTCGGTGTCGTTGGCGCTTTGAGGGCCGCCGAAAATCACGACGCCAGCATAGTCGGTGGTTGAACGAGGTAAGCTGTCGCCAAGAGCTGGCCGGCGGGCGTCGAGCTTATAGCCGCGCGCGGTGAGCATCTGGCCCACGCGGCCTGGCGTTGAGCTCGCCTGATGCATCACGATCAAGACCTTGCCGCGCGAGGCTCCCCCGTCAACCCGTTGGTCCATGCGTATCAGTCCCCGAACGCGCGCGCTTCAACCCGCTGACGGATTGTGACGCGATCGCGCGCTGAAACGCCGATGAGTTCGGCCACGCGCCACACCACATTGTCCTCAAACTCCGACAGTTCGCCATCGGCATAAACCATCTCCCACATGAGTGCGACGACTTCGAGGCGCTGGTCGTGGTCAAGTTCGCGCTTCAGGACGGACGTAAAACCGTACAGATCGACGGCGTCGTCTTCCTTTTGGGTTGCCTCGGTGATCAGCTTCTCAGTGCAGAAATCGTCAAGGTCGTAGCGCTGTTTGAGGACCTGGCGCAGCCGAGTTTTTTCATCCTCGGTCACCACACCATCCACGGCGATGATGTGCACCAAGATCGCCGCGACTGAGAGACGGGGATCGCTCCCGGAAAAGTCGTCCTCAACCTCACCCGCTTTGGAGATTTTATGGATCCAGTCGTTAATTGCCTGTAGCACCCGCTTCTCCATGCCTGCAGTGGGTAGAATTTGGCCAAAATGCAGCATTTTCCAAGGGGAAGCCGTGATCGAGGCCGTATTAGTTCGGCGGTGCGCTCCCCGGGCACGGGGTTCGGCGAGGGTACTGCCGATGGCGAGTCGACGCGCCAACGTCGCGGCCCAGCGTTGATACAAGGTGCCGTTGCCGACCTGGTTGGCACCCACCGCGTGCAGGAACGCGTCACATTGGCTCGTCGCGCCATGGGGACCTCACGCCTTCGCGATCATGTGTTTTTCGGTTGTGATGGGCAGGAGGGCGTGCCGGCCCCTATGTCGCTGAAGTCGATGAACCGATTAGCTCAAGGACAGTTGCACCATGCGCATCCTCGCTGCCGCCGCCTTCGCGGCGCTCCTCTCCACCTCCGCCATGGCAGGCCCGCAATATGTGAACGCGACAGGGTTCGCGAACTCCGGCTTCGATGTGGTCGCCTATTTCGACATGGACCAAGCCCCTGTCGGTCAGGCACAGCCCGCTGCGATCCCTGGCAGCGCTGAGTTCACCGCTGAGTATAATGGCGCGACCTTTGCATTCGCGAACGCGGAAAATCTTGCCCGCTTCGAAGCCGATCCCGCTGCCTTCGCGCCGCAATATGACGGCCACTGCGCCTACGGTGTGACCAAGGGCGGCAAGGTACCCGGCAACCCGAACCTGTGGCGCATTGTGGACGGCAAGCTTTACCTCAACATCACGCCGCGCGTTGTGGAGTTCTGGGAAGAGGACATCCCGGCCATGATCGTGACGTCCGAGGCAAACTGGGGCGACATTGAAAACAAGTCTGCCTCTGACATGGCGATCCCGAAGTTCGACATTTCGTCTGCGCCGCTCGGCAGCAGCTAAGGGGCGCGCCTGGCCTTAACGGTCAGGCCCATGCAGAACGAAGCGCGGCGCCAGCATGGCGCTGCGCAATAGGTCGTGAAACGTTTCCAGCGTGCTGACACTGCGCGACAGGAAGTTGAGCCGATCGGGCGCCCCGGTGATGGGGTCCGCCACCGTGACGGCGAGGACGCTCCAGTTGGGCACTGCCGCCGCAAACCGCTCCACGATATCTGGTCCGTAGACGCGATAGTGGCCGTGCTTGTCGTCCCGACGGCGGCCATATTCGCGCGTGCGAGCGATGCGCAAGAGGTCGGGCACCGAGAGCGCGACGACGCCGGTGCTGCTGCACACCCTGTCCAATTCCTTAAGAGCGGCTAAGTCATCGGCGACGTGCTCAAGAACATGGTTAACAATAACCATATCGTAGGCTTTGTTTTCGCGGTCGATTGACTGCAGATCGAGTGAATTAGGCCCGCCATATTGAGAAACCTCAAACGTGGTAAATGGATGGCGGGGCATGGCCGGATCGTCGCTGAACTGCAGGGCACGCCGCCCATCACACCATGGCAAAATTGCAGCAAAACCAAGGCGATATGCGCGATGGCGCTCTAAGCTTTGACAGCCGACACAGCGCGGCATTTGTCCGTTGGGGGCGCGCCGACCCTTCGGCCCAAAGGTGAACTCAGTCCCGCCACAGATTGGACACGCTAATTCGCTCTTTGAATACATGATGACGACAGCTAGGTTAGCGCAGTATTAACGAGAGGTATCGTCGTGGAAGCCACAGGCGAAAAGGCTATCGATGCCCCGCGCGAGCGCGTTTACAATGCGCTTCACGATGTTGTTGTGCTTAAGCGTATTCTGCCGGGCGTGCAAACGGCCAGCCGGGACGGAGCGGATTCCATTCGATTGGACACCCAAAGCGATCTGGGTAACGGCCTAACCCATTTCGTCGGGCAGCTGGAATTTTACAATGAAGACCCGCCAGCGGGCTATTCGGTGCGCGGCCGCATCAATGGCGGCGATGCCGGCATGCTGCGGGGCAATGCGCACATCGCGCTCGCCTCCATCAGCGAGACGACCACCAACCTTGCCTATCATGTGAGCGCTGAGGCGACGGGGCCACTGGCAGAGTTGAGCGCGAACGCGATGGAGCGCAAGACGCGCGCGCTCGTGGACGCCTTCATCACGAACCTCGCCGCCTATGTGGAAGGCGATGGTCCGGTCAGCGATCTTGCCGTGATGGCCGATGAGGTGGCCGCCAGTGCACCGCCACCGCCGGTCAAGCCGTCCGGCCCCACTCCATTGGTCACAGCGCAGCGTGAGCTTGAGACTGCCGGTGCCGCGCCTGTCGGCGGGAACGTGGCGTATGCGCCGGCGCGCCCCCCGATCAAGGGTGGCTACGACACTGCCGATGGCAACGGTTACTTCAGCGACCGCGATCCGACGCCCGATGGCTATGCCGCGGGTCCCGGCTATGAACCGACGCCGGTTCGTGCCCGCGATCCGGACCAGCCACGGGTGGACATGGTGCCGCCGGCGGATGCAGCCCGGCAGGCGTACCGGGCACGGGGTCGTGCACGCCCGTCCCTGCGCAACACCGACCCCGATCCCGGCATCGGTCGCTGGGTGCTGACAGCGCTTGGCGTCGGCATCATCGTGGTTTTGCTGAGCGACATGTTCTAGGCCACGCCCTCCCAACAGGCGTGCCCTGCGCGAGGGGTCTATTTCCGGCGGAAATCCACGCTCGAGGTCACAACGGTGGCGCCATTTTCCATGCGATCCCGGGTCTCGATGGAAAACCCTTCGTTGCCGTCGGTGAGGATGATCATTTCGGCTTTGTCGTCACCGTTAACGGCGCGCTCGAAGGTCATCTCCAGCACGATGCGGTTGGGGGACACCCGCGTGCCGTTGAGCTGGGCCACACCGCCTTCCAGCGATCCGACGTAAGTTCCTGTGTAGTCTGTACCGTTGCGCACGATGTCGGCGCCGATGCTACGCCGCACAACCAGCATTGCACGGCAGATGCCCGAAAACCCGACTTCATCGCCCGATTGATTGCCGACGACTTCGCATCGCACGCCAATTTTGTTGGACGCGTCGTCTTTCTGGACGAATCCGGACCCTTTCCACTCACCGGTGAGGTTCGTGGGCTCTTTTGCCGACGCAACACCAGCGATGACTAACACAGGTAACACCGCAGCGACGGCCAAACGGGCAAACGCCATTCTCAAACTCCGTAGATTGTCGAAACAGATCCGTGCCCGCCAAGTAGGGCAGCACGATGGGGCTTGTTATCACAAAGTGTACATGAACAGAGCATGGCTGCACTTTTGCCCGTGCCGCCGAACTGCATTGAGAGCACTTTGGGCTGACACGGGATCGCGTCACGCCTTGTCGGCGCGCCATGACCATCGTGCGGTTCCGTGTCAGCCGAAAGTGCTCTAGAGGTTTTGGGCGCAGCGTTCCTTAAGGGACTGAAAGCGATCGCGGTGAGGCTGACCCAACCCGGGGGCCAAGACGCGGCTGCAGACAGAGCGTTCGCCACCGGGCGGGCGAAGGACGAGCGCTGATGGGCGGAATGGATCCGCCTGCGAACCTGACAGAGCGCCGGCCATGAACCAGCACGTGCTGATTGAACACCGCGAGCCGAGCAGCGCGGGCGATAAGATTGGCGTGATGCTGTGCGGGCACGGCAGTCGTGCCAAAAGTGCTGTTGCGGAGTTTGCTCAGCTTGCCGAAGCGCTGAAGCCTAAGCTGGCGCCGTGGCCTGTGGCCCACGGCTATCTGGAGTTTGCCAACCCGGTCATCCGCGATGGGCTCGATACGTTGCGCGCTGCCGGTGCCACCAGGATCCTTGCGGTTCCGGGGATGCTGTTTGCGGCGGGGCATGCCAAGAACGACATCCCGACCGTCCTCAACACCTATGGCGTGAAGAACGGGCTCAGCATCGATTATGGGCGCGAGCTGGGCGTGGATGCGCGCATGCTGCGTGCGGCGGGGGACCGGGTGGCTGCAGCGATGGCGGCGATGGACGCCGAACACGGCCCGGTGCCTGCGGCTGAGACTGCCCTTGTGGTGGTGGGTCGCGGTGCGTCGGACCCTGACGCGAACGGTAACGTTGCCAAGATCGGCAGGATGCTTTGGGAGGGATTTGGCTTTGGGTGGTCGCAGGTCGCTTATTCCGGCGTCACCTTCCCGTTGGTGGAGCCTTGCCTAGAGCGGGTTGCAACGCTGGGTTTTCGGCGGATCGTAGTGTTTCCCTACTTTCTGTTCTCTGGGATTTTGATCGACCGCATTTATGGGTTCACCGACGCGACGGCCGCGCGCTTTCCCGCCATTCAGTTCGGCAAGGCTGGCTATCTCGGCCTGCACGCGGAGGTTTTGAACACGTTCGTTGAGCGAACGACGGAGATTTTAGAAGGCAAGGCCGTGATGAATTGCGGGCTTTGCAAATACCGCACGCAGGTGCTCGGCTTCGAGGCTGAGGTTGGGGCCGCTCAGGAAAGCCATCACCATCACGTGGAGGGGATGGGCGCCTCTGCGCCGGGCAGTGCGGTTGAGACATGCGACCTCTGCGCTGCGTTTTGTTCAGGCGCGTGCAGGGTGCTGACAGCGGCCGGTGACCACCACCATCACAGCGAGGGGCACGGGCACAGCGGGCACCACCATCACCAAGAGCACAGTCACCACTCGCATGGGCATGGGCATGGGCATGACGATGGTGGGCACCATCACGCGCCCTACCCG
>CAKZYH010000479.1 GCA_937884725.1 uncultured Paracoccaceae bacterium | reverse complement strand
CCGATCTGAGGCTACCGCGAGGATCGCCTCGTGCTCTTCGGGGGGCAGCTGCTCGATGAGGTCTGCGAGGGTGGCAAGTTCGCTGGCGGTGGCCTCGGACAGCCGGACCGTCATGCCTTCCCAGTGGCGGTCGAGAAAGACGAATGCGACCACCGACTGCAAGATGAGCATCGGGAGGACGATGATGAGCAGCGAGCGCGGAAACAGACGGCGGGGCAGGTGCCGGCGCAGCCAGCGCTCAAGCGGCGGCGGAAAGCCAAGCCAGCGCAGGACCCGACGCCACAGCGGCCGGGCCTTCGGGCGCTCCCGCTGTTCGGGAGTGGCAGGGGCGGTGAGGGTCATTCCCGTTCAGGCTCAGCGTTCAGGCGGTAGCCGGAGCCGCGGATTGTCTGCAGAAATTTCGGATCGGCCGCGTCGTCGTCGAGCTTGCGCCGGAGCCTGTTGATCTGCACGTCGATGGCGCGGTCGCCTTGGCTGTCGTCCACAATCAGCGCCTGGCGGGGCACAGTGGCGCCCGGGCGAGCCGACAGGAGCCTCAGAAGGCGGCGTTCGCGGTCGGTCAGGCGGACCGGCTCGCCGTTGCGGGACAACTCTTCCTTTTGCCGATCAAACAAAAAGTCGCCAAAGCGCACGACACGGCCGGCCCCAGGACGGCGACGCAAGAGGTTGCCAAGCCGTAGCAAGAGTTCCCGCGGCTCGAACGGCTTGGCCACATAGTCGTCCGCGCCGGTCTCGAGCCCATGGATGCGGGCGTCAGGCTCAGCCTTGGCGGTCAGCATCAGCACCGGCATTTCGTGCTGCGATTTGATGTCGGCGAGGAGCGAGAATCCGTCTTCGCCGGGCATCATCACGTCGAGGATCGCTGCGTCGTAGACGAAAGTGCTGAGTTTGCGCCGCGCCTCGGTGGCATCGGACGCCGCGGTGACGCGCACACCCTCTTTGAGCAAAAAGCGCTCCAAAAGCGAACGGATGCGCTGGTCGTCATCGACCACCAGCACATGGGGGGCGTCGTCGGCCGACACCGACAATCGTGCGTCAGGGACATGTTCACCGCGCATGAGCTGTAGCTTACGCTTTGTCGGTTAACCGCTCCACCTCTAGTCGTTCTGCTGGTTCGACGAGACGCATCAAAAAGCGTTCCACTGCGTCGCGGCTATCGGCGGGGAGATCCGCGATTGCGGAGCGAATGCGCTCGCTTTGTAGCTGCGACAGGTGATCGGCGAGCTGAGCACCCTTCGTCGTCGTGGTGAGATGGCGCTCCCGCCGGTCGTCTTCGCCGGGATGGGTGATGATCATACCGTCGTCCGTCAGCGTTTTGATGACCCGCGCTGCGGCCTGCTTCGAGATTTTGAGGATCGCGAGCAGCTCACCCACGGTGAGGTCCCGGTTGCGATGCACAAAGTGCAGCACCCGGTGGTGCGCGCGCCCGTAGCCATAGGCGGTCAGCGCGGCGTCGGCGATGCCGATAAAATCGCGGTAGCCGAAGAACAAGAGCTCGATCAGCCTATAGTCCGGCGTGTCGGCCTCACCGTTGTCTGGGACGGGCGCATCGAAATCCACCAGAGCGCCAGCCCCTCTTTGTCGTTGCTGCTTGCGCAATGAGTATCGCGCATAGCTCCGTTTCGCGAGGCAAAAATTATGTCAATGATATTGACGCAACTCGCAACAACCCATAACTACGCCCGACCAGAAACGGATATTGCTTAGTTAGATCACTGCTCAAGAGTAATATTATTTCTCTTGCGTGAAATGTGAGCAAGCCGGCTAGAAAACGGGCGAGGAGACGCAGGACGATGGCCGTGAGTTTCGATCAACGCGACGGTGAAATCTGGTTCGATGGGGAGTTCGTTCCCTGGAAGGACGCCAAGGTTCACGTGCTCACCCATGCGCTGCACTACGCCTCGTCCGTGTTTGAGGGCGAGCGTGCCTACGAAGGCGAGATCTTTGAGTGCGATGCGCACACAGACCGCCTGTTCTCCTCCGCCGCCGCCATGGGTTTCGATCTCCCATTTTCCCGGGAGGCGATCTCGGCCGCAAAACGCGAGACCATGGTCCGCAACAATTTGTCGGACGCGTATCTGCGGCCGGTCGCGTGGCGCGGCAGCGAAATGATGGGCGTCTCGGCGCAGAAAAACACGATCCACGTGGCCATCGCGGCGTGGCCGTGGCCGAGCTACTTCGACCCCGCGCTGCTGGAAAAGGGCATCCGCCTGGCGATCTCTGACTGGCGCCGGCCGGACCCGCGCTCTGCACCGTGTCACGCCAAGGCGGCGGGCCTTTACATGATCTGCACCCTCTCCAAGCACGAGGCGGAAGCGAAGGGGTATCAGGACGCGCTGATGCTCGATTATCGCGGGCAAGTGGCTGAAGCGACGGGCGCCAACGTGTTTTTCTTGCGCGACGGGGTGCTGCACACCCCCGCGCCGGACTGTTTCCTTGATGGCATCACCCGGCGCGCCGTGATTGACCTCGCGAAGGCGCGTGGCATCGAAGTGCAAGAGCGCGCGATCATGCCCGAGGAGCTGGGCACCTTCGAGGAGTGCTTCCTGACCGGGACCGCTGCTGAAGTGACGCCTGTCGGGGAAATCGGACCGCACAGTTACGTTGTTGGAGATACCACGCGCGGCCTGATGACAGACTACCAAGCGCTGGTGCGTCCGTCCTCTAAGGCGCGCGCGGCCGCGTGAGACAGCGCAGCAAGCTCAGGTGCGAAGCCTGGGCTTGCCCGCATTGATCCGCGCCAACCCTTCCTTGGCCGGCGCGTAGTTGGGCACCAGCTGAAGTGCGCGGTTGTACGCCCCGCGCGCTTTATCAATGTCGCCGCTGGCCTCCAACGCCAAACCGCGATTGGTCCACGCGTCCGCGTAGTTGCGATCGAGCTGGAGCGCTTGATTGAAATCGTCGAGCGCTGCTGCGGTATCGCCTGTGGCAAGGTAGCTGACGCCGCGGCCGTTGTAGGGCTCAGGCGCGGTGGGATCGAGGCCGATGGCCTGGCCGAAATCTTCCACAGCAAACGAGTGCAGATTGCGCTTTTGGTAGATCAGCGCACGGTTGTGGAAGGCGCGCGGGTCGCCGGAGTTCACAGCGATGGCGGCGTTAAAGTCGGCCAGCGCCTGATCGTCATTGCCCTGCTGGCGGTGGATGTTGCCGCGGCCCACAAGCGCCGGATCATAGCTCGGGTTGATGTTCAGAGCAGAGTTGTAGTCCGCCATGGCGCGCTGCGGCTGATCAAGCCGGCGATAGGCGAGGGCGCGGTTTGCGTACGCCTGATAATATTGCGGGTTGAGTGCCAGCGCGCGATCAAAGTCGGCAATCGCTTCGGTGAGCTTGCCCGCGCGGCCATAGGCTGTGCCGCGCATGTTGAAGGCGTTGGGATCGGACGGGTTGGCGGTCACCACATCGGTCAATGACGCGATATTTGTGGGCGAGCCAGCGCTCGGGTCGATCACGCGGCCCGAGCCAGTCACAGCTTGGTCCACCACGCACCCTCCAACGAGGAGTGCGCAGGCGACACTGACGATAGGGAGCGCGAAAGAACGCATCAGCCGCTCCAACAAAACGTGGTGGACTAAGGAACGTTAGCCGCGCTTCTTGCCGGGGATCAACCCTTCGCGCTGGGCGCGTTTGCGGGCCAATTTGCGCGCGCGGCGGACAGCTTCCGCCTTCTCGCGGGCCTTCCGCTCGGACGGCTTTTCATAGTGGTTGCGCATTTTCATTTCGCGGAAAATGCCTTCGCGTTGCATCTTCTTCTTCAGCGCTTTCAGCGCCTGATCAACGTTGTTGTCTCGAACGAGTACTTGCAACAGTCCGTTTCCTTTGCCTTCACGGTGCCTTACCGCAGCACCATCACGCCGTGTCCCAAATCCTAAAGCGCAGCACGCCGACCGGCTTCCTCACGGAGCCGAGCCAATCAGCGTTACTGCGCGAATAAGCACAGGTAGCAGCCGCACGCTGCTACGTCCATCCCGACCGGGCCTAAACCGCGGCCATGATTCACAACCTTAGTGTGCAGTGGTCGGTGAAAACCGGTCAGCCCACGTGGTTGATGTGTCCCATTTTCCGCCCAGGCCGCGTTTCGGCCTTACCATACAAGTGGAGACGGCTGCTGCCGCCGTCAACGGCGCTTCGCCACCGCTCAACGTCATCGCCGATCAAGTTTTCCATCCGCACCGGCGCGATGGTGTGCGTCGGCGCCAGCGTCCAGCCGGCAACGGCGCGCATGTGGTTCTCGAACTGGCTTGCGAACGCGCCCTCCTGCGTCCAATGGCCGGAGTTATGGACCCGTGGCGCCATCTCGTTGGCGAGGCAGGAGCCGTCTGGCAGCACAAACCACTCAATGGCGAGAACGCCCACATAGTCGAGTGCTTCTGCCACCTGCGCGGCCTGCGCCTGTAGCGTCGTCGCGGTATCGTCTGGTAGCGGGCTTGGCACCTGAGAGGTCCGCAAGATCCCGCCAGCGTGGGTGTTTTGCGGGCACTCGTAGGCCTTCACACTGCCATCGACGGCGCGCGCGATGACGGTGGACACTTCAAAGGCAAACGGCACAACGCTTTCCAAGACGCAGGGTACGCCGCCAAGCGCGGTGAATGCCGCCGCCGCATCATCGCCCGGCTCCAGCCGATGCTGGCCTTTACCGTCGTAGCCGAGCCGCCGGGTTTTCAGGATCGCTCCTCCGCCGCCGAACGATTTAAACGCCAGCGCCGCCGCCTCGGGCGTTGCGACCGGCATGGTGTTCGCCGTCGGGCAACCGCATTCGGCAAGGAAGCGCTTTTCGATCCAGCGGTCTTGGCTCACCTCCAGCGCGCGGGGACCCGGACGGACGAGGGGCAGCGCTGACGCCGCCTCAAAATCAACGTTCTCGAACTCGTAGGTCACCACCGCGACCCGGCTTGCCATGTCGGCCAGCGCGGCTTTGTCGGAGTACGCTGCGACTGTTCGCTCGGCGCAGACTTGCATCGCCGGCGCGTTAGAGTCCGGGTCGAGTACATGGCACTTTAGCCCCAAAGGCGCCGCCGCCAGCGCCAGCATGCGGCCAAGCTGCCCGCCGCCAATAATGCCGATGGTGTCGTTGGGAGAAAGCTTCACGCGACGGGGCTTTCGCCAACAGCATCCGTGCGGGCCTGGCGCCATGCCGCGAGACGCTCCGCAAGGGCCTCATCGGACAGGGCCAGCACCGAGGCAGCCAAAAGTGCAGCGTTCACAGCCCCTGCACGGCCGATGGCGAGCGTGCCGACGGGAACACCTGCCGGCATTTGCACAATCGACAAAAGGCTGTCCCACCCAGACAGCGCCTTGCTTTCCACTGGTACGCCGAACACCGGGAGCGTTGTCATCGCCGCCACCATTCCAGGCAGATGTGCCGCGCCCCCGGCCCCGGCGATGATTACCTTCGTCCCGGCACCAGCAGCGCCTTGGGCGAAATCGTAAAGGCGGGAGGGCGTGCGATGTGCCGACACGATGCGCGCTTCGTATGCCGTGGAGAGTTCGTCGAGCGTCTCCGCTGCGCCCGACATCGTGGGCCAATCCGACTGACTGCCCATAATGATCGCAACGGCTGGTGGGGTCACGCGATGATGTCCGGTAGCGCCATGGCAGAGAGCGTGCGGATTTCGTCCTTCAGCGCGAGTTTTCGCTTTTTGAGACGACGGATTTGCAGAAGGTCAGGCACCGGCGCGCTTTCCAGCTCTTCCACCGTCTTATCCATTTCCCGGTGCTCTTCGCGAAGCCGTTCGAGCCGCTCGCGCAGCTCGTCGGGGTTGTTCTCGTTCATTGTGCCGCGGCCCGGTGACTCTCTGACACTATTCTAAGTCACAGGGCCGCCAACACAAAGTGCCGCAGTTGCAAAAGGCAGGTGTGGCCTAGCCGGACACGCCGCCCGCAATGGCGACTGTGGGTTGACCGTTGCCAAAAATCCGGCTCGCCGCACGGCGAACGTCGTCCAGCGTGACAGCCTCGATGAGGCCGTTGCGCTCCTCAATATACTCCATCCCAAGCTCTTCCATCTGCAGGAACAGAAGCTGGCGTGCGATGGAACCCGACGTTCCAAACCGCAGCGCGTAAGAGCCGGTGAGGTACGCTTTGGCGTCCGCGAGCTGCTCTTCGGTAGGGCCGTCGGTGGCCATGCGGTTCAGCTGCGCAAGGATCACCTCAATCGCCTGATCGGCCTGATCGTTGCGGGTCGCGGTGCCGCCGCCATAGACCGCGGCGTGCTCGAACGGCGCCATGTAGCTATACACGGAGTAGGCGAGGCCGCGCTTTTCGCGCACTTCCTCAAACAACCAGGACGAGAACGCGCTACCGCCCAGAATGTGGTTCATGACGAAGGCGGGGATGAAGTCCTCATCCTCACGCTCAAGACCTGGTCCACCAAAGCGGATCGCGGTTTGAGGTGTCGACACCTCCTGGCGCACTGTCAGCCCCATGGCGGGCTGCACGTCCGGCACCGACTTGAGCGTCGCTTTGGCGGGCAGATCACCGAACGCACGGTCAAGCAGTGGTGCCAAAGTCTCGGCATCGATGGCGCCGACGACAGCCACATAAAGGTTGTCGCGGGCGATCAGGTTGTCATGGGCGGCGCGCAGGTCCTCAGGCGTGACCGACGAGACGGTCTCCTCGGTGCCATTGCTCGGCGTGCCGTAGGGGTGATCGGGGAACACGGTCCGCGACCAGAGCTTGCCGACGATGGCGTTAGGGTCGTTTTCCTCGCGGCGAAGACCCGAGACAATCTGGCGGCGAATGCGCTCGACCGCTTCGGCGTCGTAACGCGGGTCCGTCAGCGCGAGGCGCAAAAGGTCGAAGCCTTCTTCCACGCTGGTGCTGACAGTGCGGATGTTGCCGTAAAGGTGGTCGCGGCTTCCGTCGAAGCTGAGCCGCACCGCGTTGTCCTTCAGCGCGGTTTGAAAGCCGACGCTGTCGAGATCGCCAGCGCCTTCATCAATGGTCGAGGCCAACAGGTTGACGAGGCCGGCCTTTCCCTCCGGATCCTGGATGGATCCTGCCCGCTCAAAGGCGATGTCGACCGCGACAAGCGGCACGGTATCGTCCGAGACGAGCCATGCGGTCACGCCGCCCGGGGAGACAACCTTCTCGATATCGATGGCCTGGGCACTCCCAAAAGACAGCGCGACCGCGAAAACAGCGGCAAACAACATTTTCATATCAGATTACTCCGCGGTGGCGGGCGCAAGAAGGCGCGCGGTCACGCTCGGCTGACCCGCCAGCAGCGCTTTGGCAGCCTCTTGAACGTCTTCTTCGGTGACCGCGGCGATGCCGGCAGGCCAGTTCTGGATGTCTTCAACGGTGGAGCCCGTGGTCAGGCCCGCGCCAAACATCCGCGCCATCGTGGACTGGCTGTCCTGCGCAAACACTGCGGCTGATAGCGTGTTGGTTTTTGCCCGGCGCAGCTCAAGCTCGGTGATGCCGTCGGTCGCGATCTCGCCGATCACCTCGGCGATGCGCGCCTCAAGGTCCTGCAGCGCGACACCGTCTTGGGGCACCGCGTAGGCCACAAAGCGGGTGTCATCGAATGCAGTCGATTGATAGTAGGCGCCGGCCGAGGTTGCGATTCCCTCTTCACGGACGAGCTTTGTGTAAAGTCGGCTGGTGTTGCCGCCGCCGAGCACCTCGGCGAGGAGATCGATGGCCTCGGCCACACCGTCCTCGGCGGTGGTGTAGCTCGGCACGAGCCAGCTTTCTTGAGTGTATGGCTCGCGCACCCGCTCGTCTGTCAGCTCCACGGTCCGCTTCGCCCGGATCGGCATGATCGGCGGGCGCTCACGCACCGGTGCTGCACCCTCATCCGGGATGGAGCCGTAAATCTCTTCCGCGAGTGCGGTGATTTCAGCAACGTCCACGTCGCCCGCCACGACCAGGATCGCGTTCTTCGGGCGGTAGTGGTCGCGGTAAAAGTCGAGCGCGTCCTGATAGGTGAGGGCGGCGACCTCGTGGGGCCAACCGATCACAGGATCGCCGTAGGGATGGTTGGTGAAGAGCGCGGCGTCCAGCGCTTCGGCAAGCTCAGCGCCCGGCC
This sequence comes from uncultured Paracoccaceae bacterium, assembly GCA_937884725.1. Lineage (GTDB taxonomy): Bacteria > Pseudomonadota > Alphaproteobacteria > Rhizobiales > Amorphaceae > Acuticoccus. The sequence continues at coordinate 27,849 of CAKZYH010000479.1, read as the reverse complement.
TTGTTTCCACCCGCTGCCTGCGCTCTTCCAGCACCACGTTGAGCTCGGGCGCGGAAACCTCCTCAGACAGGACGAGGCCCTTCATGCGGTCGGCCTCAAAGCGCATCATCGTCGGTAGTTGCTCTTTGGCGACCTGCTGGAAGTAGGCAGTGTAGTCGTTGGAGGTGAACGCGTTTTCGCGTCCGCCGAGGCGGGCGATCGTCGTGGAGAACATGTCGCCCGGGTGGTTCTCGGTGCCCTTGAACATCAGGTGCTCAAGGTAGTGGGCGATGCCTGACTTGCCGGGCGGTTCGTCCGCCGAACCTACGCGATACCACACCATGTGGGTCACGATCGGTGCCCGCCGGTCAGGAATGATGACGACGTCCATGCCGTTGGACAGCTGGACGTATTGCGCGTCGGGCGCGAGCGTCAGCGTGCCAAGATCGATGGGTTCAGACAGTTCGTTGGCAGAGATGGCGGCCGGGGCGGCAGCAAGGCTCACGGCCAGTACACTCGATAAAAGGGCTTTGTGCAGAGGGGACAAATGGGCTCTCCCGTTCGGTCCTCCCTATCTAGGCGGTCAGGCGCGCGCCCTCCACTGACCATTTCGTAAGCGCTATCACTCTTTGATCATGCGAGCGGGACGCTTGTCCTCACGCTTATACAAGCGATCTTTGAGCCACTTTGAGTTCTTGATCTCTTTCTTCGACGGCAGTGCAGCGGTCTCAGAGGGAGTGCGGTACTCGGCGGGCGGCTGAACGAGATATTTGCGCTCTTTTGCCGTGCCGTCGTCGTTCAACAGCTTGTTTTTACTGCGACCTGGCAGCGTCAGGCGCATCTGGCTGCGGTTGAGACGAGCCGTCGGCTCAGACGACCTCATGGCCGATTGCACGTCGCCACCGGTGTTGCGGCGCACACCCTGGCCTGGGTCTAGCGCTTGAAGGCCTGCGTTGCTGACGCGGTTGAGTTGAGCGCCGCCGGCAGATGCTTCGTAGGCTGCCGCCTCGTCAGCCTTGGCAGCGGCAATACGGCGCGCCTTGCGCAGATCATCATCGTCGGTCGGGAAGTTCACGGCAGCCTCAGCCGACACCGCCTCTTCGGGGGACGGCAGTTGGGTGCTGCCCGGAATGGCGAGCGGTGCGCGGGGGCGCGTGGCAAGGCCACTTTTCTGCTTGGGCATCATCCCGGCCGATTTCATCATCGACCCAAAGAGCGTGCCCGGCGCAGCCTCTTCTTCTTCCACTTCCGCCTGGAAGTAGTTGTAGCTGGTGTTGCAGCCAGCGAGTCCCATTGCGATCAAAGCCACGAACACAGTCTGGCGGATCATACGCACCCCCTCACGGTCCCAAGACCGCACCTTAGACGCATTGCGCCGATCATAGAGCCAGTCAACTACGCGAGCTCGTCGCCCGGCTGTGTGCACCACATGGTGCGGGGAGTGCGACTTGTAGGCCACACTGCAACTGCCGAATTTCCATCTTGTTACCGCGCGTCCACAGCTTCCTTGCCAAACAGGCTGTCTATGATGAGCGCGATGACGCCCAGAACGATGGCGGTGTCGGCGATGTTGAAGACGTACCAAGAGAAGGTGCCGGCGAAGAGGTGCATAAAGTCGACCACAGCGCCGTAGGCGACGCGGTCCACCAGGTTGCCGAACGCACCGCCCACGAGCAGGCAGAGCGCGAGCCGAAGCGTCGGCCTCGTGGTGCGCCAGAGCCAAACCGAGAGCGCCACTGCAGCGACGGCCGTCAGGCCCGCCAACAGCCAGCGGCCGAGTCCGTCCTGCTGAAATAGCCCGTAGCTAATCCCGCGGTTCCAGACGAGCACGATTTCGGCGAACGGCGCCAAACGGATCGGGCCGTCCGACAAGTCCGCCACGTGGAGCACCCACAGCTTGGTCGTTTGGTCGGCGACAAAAATCGCGCCGGCCAGCGCGATGGCAACGCGTCGGCTGATCAATGGGCTTCGTCGAGTTCGGCCATCGCGGCAGCGTCACGCGGGGACAGATCCGGATAGCGCGGATCGGACCCGACGTCGGGGGTGACGCGCCACGAGCGCGCGCAGCGCTGGCCCTCGGCGCGGTTCACCGTGACGGCAATTCCGGGCACGTCCGGCAACGTGAACGCGCCATCACTGCCCGCTGTGATGGTGATCTGGCTGGTGATGCACACGTCCGCGAAGTCGATACTTTCAGCAATTGCCCGCAGCTCATCATCGGCGATCGCAACGACGGGATGCGCCTCCAGCGATGAGCCGATGCGCTTCTCGCGCCGCTCGATCTCCAACGCGCCGGTCACCACGCGGCGGATTCGTTTGATATTGGCCCAACGTTCGGCGAGCGCATCGTCGCGCCATGCTTGGTCGATGTCGGCGAACACTTCGAGGTGCACCGAATCTGTGTTGCCAGCGGCTGCCCAGGTCTCTTCCATCGTGAACGGCAGCACCGGCGACAGCCAACGCACCATCGCGTCGAGCGTCGTGCGCACCACCGCCAGCGCCGCCAACCGGCGGGGCGACGAGGGGGCATCGCAGTAGAGCGCGTCCTTGCGGATATCGAAGTAGAACGCCGATAGCTCGATGTTGGCAAAGTTCATCAGCGTGTGCGCGACGTGCGCGTAGTCGAACCGGCGGTAGGCGGCGCGCACGTCCTCGTCGAGCTCGGCGAGGCGGTGAAGCATCAGCCGCTCAAGCTCCGGCGCGTCGGCAACGTCGAGCGGCCGGCCATCGTCGTGCGCGAGGTTGCCCAGCATCCAGCGCAGCGAGTTGCGCAGCTTGCGATAGCTGTCAGCCACACCCTTTAGGATTTCCGGGCCGATGCGCTGGTCGTCGGTATAGTCCTGGCTCGCCACCCAAAGGCGCAGGATGTCCGCTCCATATTGATCGATGATCGTTTGGGGAAACACCTGGTTGCCCAGGGACTTGGACATTTTGCGCCCGTCCTCGGCCATGGTGAAGCCGTGGGTGATGACGGTGTCGTAGGGCGCGCGGCCGCGGGTCCCGCAGCTCTCCAAGAGCGAGGAGTGGAACCAGCCGCGGTGTTGGTCCGAGCCTTCGAGGTAGACGTCCGCGGGCCACTTCAGGTCAGGCCGCTGCTCGAGGCAGAAGGCGTGGGTAGAGCCTGAATCGAACCAGACATCCAAGATGTCGGTGACTTTCTCGTAGGCCGCGGGATCGGCAACGCCGGCAAGGAAGCGCTCAGTGGCGTTGTCCTCGAACCAAGCGTCTGCGCCTTCTTCCTCGAAGGCTTCGGCGATGCGCTCGTTGACGGTCTCGTCGCGCAGGATTTCGCCTGTCTCGTTATGGACGAACACGGTGATCGGGACGCCCCACGCGCGCTGGCGCGACAGCACCCAGTCGGGCCGGTTTTCGATCATGCCGCGCAGCCGGTTTTGGCCAGGCGCGGGGACAAACTGCGTGTCGTCGATGGCGCTGAGGGCGCGGGTGCGCAGCGTCGTCCCGTCGCCAAGGTCGTTGTCCATCGACACGAACCACTGCGGCGTGTTGCGGAAGATCACCGGCTTTTTGGAGCGCCAGGAGTGCGGGTAGGTGTGTTTCAGCCGGCCGCGCGCGACGAGCGCGCCAGCTTCCGTCAGCGCCTTGATAACGGCGTTGTTGGCATCGCCCTTCTTGCCGGCATCGGTGATGACCTGTGCGCCTTCAAACCCAGGGGCTTCGTTGGTGAAGCGCCCGTCCGGTCCGACGGTGTAGGGTATCGCGGGATTTATCCCCATCGCCTCCAGGTCGCGCTTGAAGTCCATCCAGACTTCGAAGTCCTCGACACCGTGGCCGGGAGCGGTGTGTACGAAACCAGTCCCCGCCTCGTCGGTAACGTGTTCACCCAAAAGGGTCGGGACGGGAAAGCTATATCCCATGGCTGACAGCGGGTGGCTGAGCTTCAACGTGGCAAGCACCGGCGGCGCGACATCGCTCACGCGCTCAGCATTCGCGCGTGCGCTTGCCAAAACTTCTGCGGCCAGCCTGTCAGCTATGATGTAACGCGCGCCTACTTCGGCCCAGGGAAGGGTGCCATCAGGCAGAGGCTCCACCCCGGTGACTTCATATAGCCCATATTCCACCCGCGAAGAGAAGCAGACCGCGCGGTTGCCGGGGATGGTCCACGGCGTGGTGGTCCAAATGAGAACGCTGGCGTTTCGCGCCAAATCCATCTGCCGGCGCAGTTCGTTTAGACCAGGTGCGAGGCGGTCGCGACGCGCGCGAGGGTCGCGCTCAACGTCATAGTAAGCGAGGTCGCCAATCTCCTCGAGGTCGCTGTCGTCAACGTCGGCGACCGCAAACGCGACCGTGACAGTGTCGGACTGGTAGTCCTGATACTCCACCTCGGCTTCGGCGAGCGCGGTCCGCTCCACCACCGACCACATCACGGGCTTGGAGCCGCGATAAAGCTGCCCTGACATGGCAAACTTCATGAGCTCACGCGCGATGTGGGCTTCCGCGGCGTACGCCATCGTAAGGTACGGATCGGCAAAGTCGCCGATCACGCCAAGGCGCTGAAATTCCTTGGATTGAACGCCCAGCCAATGGGTCGCGAACTCGCGGCATTCGCGCCGGAACTCGTTGATCGGCACCTCGTCCTTGTTCTTGCCCTTGGCGCGGTACTGCTCTTCGATCTTCCACTCGATGGGCAGGCCGTGGCAGTCCCAGCCCGGCACGTAGTTGGCATCGTAGCCGAGCATTTGGTGGGAGCGCACCACCATGTCTTTCAGGATTTTGTTGAGTGACGTCCCGATGTGAATGTTGCCGTTGGCGTAGGGTGGACCGTCGTGGAGGATGAACCGTTCGCGACCCTGCGACACCTCGCGCAAACGGTCGTAAAGGTTGGCCCAGCTCTCAAGAATACCGGGCTCTTTCTTCGGCAGGCCCGCCCGCATCGGAAAGTCGGTTTTGGGCAGGTACAGCGTGTCGGAATAATCGCGGGCCTGATCGCCCGCCATCGTCTCGGCCATGGCTTTTGTCATTTCGCATCGCGCCGTCGCTGATAAGCCGCGCCGGCAAGGGCTGGGGCGGCAACGCCGCGCACGTCAGTCTCATGACACACCAGCCCCGCCGCTGTCACCACGGCGCGATGCCTCGTGCGGGCCCTTAGATTTGGTCCAGCAGCGCGGCGGCGCCGGATTTTTCGGCCGTGCCGGGGGTGTCCTCAATGTTGAGGGCCTTCACGACGCCATCCTCGACGAGCATGGAGAAGCGCTTGGAGCGCACGCCCATGCCAAACCCAGTCGCATCAAGCTCCAGTCCCGCAGCGCGCACGAACTCAGCCGAACCGTCGGCGAGGAACGTCACCTTGCCAGCGCCCCCGGAGTGTTTCGCCCAAGCATCCATCACGAACATGTCGTTGACCGCGACGACGGCGACTTCCGCAACGCCCTTGTCTTTGAAGGCGTCCAGGTGCTCGATGAAGCCCGGCAGGTGGTTCCGGTCGCAGGTGGGCGTGAATGCACCTGGCACTCCAAAGAGCACCACTGTGCGGCCGCTCGTCAGCGCATCAACGGTGACGTCAGCGGGGCCTTCGCCGGTCATGGTCTTGAAAGTGGCCTCGGGCAGCGTTTCGCCGACGGCGATGGTCATGGCAACAATCCTTCGAATGGGAGTAACTTTGGCGAGCCACACTGGGTGCGCCCCGACCTTGCGCCATCTATGTTCGCGGTCGTGTCGCGGCGAGTGAATTTGGCGAGTAAACTGCATACCTGGTTTGAGACGTAATGCTAGGTTTGGAGAACGAACGATGGATGCAACGCTAGGCTACCTCGTCGGTCACTGCCTCATCGCCATGCCGCAAATGGAAGACACGCGGTTTGAGCGTTCAGTGGTTTTCCTGTGCGCGCACTCAGCGGACGGCGCGATGGGGTTGATCGTCAACAAGCCGAGCGATGCCATCACCTTTCCGCAGCTCCTGTCCCAATTAGAACTGATTAATGACCAATCCATCCGCCTGCCAGAAGCGGCCGAACGGATTACCGTCCACAATGGGGGGCCGGTGGAGCAGGGGCGTGGATTTGTGCTGCACACGTCCGATTACCGCCTTAACGAAGCGACGCTGAACGCTGGGGCAGACGTGTGCCTCACCGCCACTGTCGAGATTTTGCGCGCCATCGCCAACGGCAAGGGTCCCAACAGAGCCATGTTGGCGCTCGGCTATGCGGGTTGGGAGGCCGGTCAGCTGGAGCGCGAAATCGCTGCCAATGGATGGCTCCACTGTGCGCCCGACCACGGCCTCCTGTTCGATGAAGATGATGACAAAAAGTATGAGCGAGCCATCGGAAAACTGGGCATCAATCCGGCGCTGCTGTCGGGCGCCGCTGGAAACGCCTAGCGCTGCGCGACACTGATTGGAGGCCGCGCTAAATCGTGTCCTGTTGACAGCGGCCTTTTAGGCGCGCTTCTCCAGTGGATGCGGGAGGACTACCGGTTGCGTTATGTGTCCACACGGGGCGGGGCTGCACCGCTCGGTTTTTGTGATGCCACCCTGGCGGGGCTTGCCCCGGACGGGGGCCTGTTCGTGCCCGAGCAATACCCCACACCCGTAGACGTCGCTGCGCTTTCCGGAAAGTCTTTTGAAGACCAAGCGCTTACGGTCATGTCTGCCTTTGCCGGAGGGGAGATCAGCGACCAAGACCTAGCGGCAGACGTGGATGCTGCGATGGCAACCTTCAGTCACGCCGCACGCACGCCGCTGGTGCAGATCGGCCCCAACGAATTCCTGCTCGAGCTGTTTCATGGCCCGACTTTGGCGTTCAAGGACGTGGCGATGCAGACGCTTGCGCGCCTCATGGACCGCATTTTGAAGGCCCGCGGCCGCCGCGCGACGATCATCACTGCGACCTCTGGCGACACCGGCGCCGCCGCGGCTGATGCGTTTCGCGGCCGGGACAACATCGACCTTTTCATCCTTTTCCCGGAAGGTCGTGTGTCGGAGGTGCAGCGCCGCCAGATGACCACGATCGCCGACGATAACGTTCACGCGCTGAGCGTTGCCGGCGATTTCGACGATTGCCAGCGGATCGTCAAAGCGCTCTTCGTGGACCGCGATTTCAACGATCAGGTGGCGATGAGCGGGGTGAACTCCATCAACTGGGCGCGGGTCGCCGCCCAGATCACGTATTATTTCTACGCTGGCCTAAGCTTAGGCGGGCGCCCCGTCGCGTTCACGGTTCCGACAGGTAACTTTGGTGATATCCTCGCCGGATATGTCGCCAAACAAATGGGCCTTGCGGTGGATCAATTGGTGATTGCCACCAACAAGAACGACATTTTGGATCGCGGCGTGCGCACGGGCTCCTTTGTGCCGGGCACGGTCACGCCGTCGACCTCGCCGTCCATGGACATTCAAGTCTCGTCCAACTTTGAGCGGCTGATGTTTGACCTGTCCGGCCGCGATCCTGCCAGCATTCAAAGCCGTCTTGCCGACACACGCGCTGGCTTCTCGCTGACCGAGGACGAGCACGCCAAGTTGACGGCGCTATTCGCCTCCGGCCGATGCGATGATGTGTTGGCGGGTGAGCGGATCGCAAAGACCTATGCTGACACCGGCATCTTGGTGGACACCCACACGGCCGTGGGCCTTGCGGCGGCCGATATGGCGCCGCGGCGCGAGGGCGTCCCGATGGTGACGCTCGCGACGGCCCATCCTGCAAAATTCCCCGATGCGGTGGAGGCTGCGAGCGGCATCCGCCCGACCCCACCGGCGCGGCTTGCCCACGTTCTAGACGCACCGGAGCGGGCAACTCCCGTCGCGGCAGACACCCGGGCGGTCGCCGATGTGGTGCTCGCTCGCTCGCGCGCGGTGACCGCCTGATGCGCTACGAACGGCTCGACAACGGTATGACCCTCGTCACCGACGAGATGGACAACATCGATAGCGCCGCCGTTGGCGTGTGGGTGCGCGCTGGCGCCCGGTCCGAGACCGCCGCCGAGCACGGGATGGCCCATTTCCTGGAGCACATGGCCTTCAAGGGCACCGCCCGGCGCAGCGCCACCGAGATTTCTAACGCCATCGAAGCGGTGGGGGGCGAGATCAACGCCGCCACTAGCCATGAGACCACCGCCTACCACGCCCGCGTTCTTTCCGAAGACGTCCCGCTCGCCGTCGATATCCTGGCTGACATTCTGACCGCGCCGGCGCTCTCCCCCGACGACATTGAGCGTGAGCGCAACGTCATCCTTCAGGAAATCGGCGCCTCTGAAGATGTCCCCGAAGACCGCGCGTTTGATGCGTTCCCGGAGGTCGCCTTCTCCGGACAGCCGCTTGGCCGCAGGATTCTGGGCACGCGCGACAGCGTGTGCGCGGTCGATGAGCCGGGGCTGAGGGGGTTCTTGGGCCGGCACTATAGCGCCGAGGCGATGACCGTTGCCGCCGCGGGCGCCGTCAGCCACGACGCGCTGCGCGACATGGTGCTTGGCGCTTTTGAAAGCGCGGGCCACGAAACGCCGTCGGAAATGCCTATCGCGACCTACGTTGGTGGTGCGCTCGACGGCGACGATGACGGCTCCGAAGTGCAATGGATTTTGGGTCTTGAAGGTGAGGCGTCTGCCGCGCCCGACTTTTGGCCCGTGACGCTGGCTGCCATGGTTCTCGGCGGCGGCATGTCATCGCGCCTCTTCCAGGCGCTGCGGGAGGACCGCGGCCTCGTCTACGACACCTCCGCGTTTCATTGGGCCTTCCGCGACACCGGGCTTTTCGCGATCCATTTTGCGACCCAGCCTGAAACGGTGGGGGAGGCGGCCGAGGTGGTGGTCGACACGCTTGCCGATGCGGCGCGCACCATCACCGACACCGAACTCGACCGGGCGAAAGCGCAGCTGCGGGCCGGCATGCTCATGGCGCGCGAAAGCTGCGTGAGCCGGATGAGCGGTGCGGCGCGCAATGCGCAGGTCCATGGCCGCGCGGTCTCCAAAGAAGAGCGGATCGCCGCGCTCGCCGCCGTCACGCCGCGCGATGTCGAGCGCGTCATGCGCCAGATGATGGCGAGTGCGCCAACGCTGGTGCGCGTGGGCTCATCCTTCGGTGGACCTGACGCGGCCGAGATTGCGGAACGCTGGGCCGGCCATCCCATGCGAGGCGCTGCGTGAGTGCGCTCGCTCGCCCACTGCCCGCGCGCGGTTCGGCTGCGCTCAACGACAGCACGCTCCTGCGCGGCCGCCGCACGATCCTGCGCAAACCCGTCATTGCCGACTATCTCGCCTGGTCGCACCTGCGCGCCGAAAGTCGGCATTTTCTGAAACCCTTCGAGCCTACCTGGCCGCGCGATGACCTGACTCGCATGGCGTTTCGCCGACGCTTGCGCCGATACGACCGCGAAATACGCAACGACGAGGGCTACGCCTTTTTCGTCTTCGACGCTGAGAGCGAGGCCCTCGCCGGCGGGATTACGCTGAGCCATGTGCGCCGCGGCGTCACACAGTCCTGTTCCATGGGGTATTGGGCGGGTGAGCGTTTCGCCGGCAAAGGCTTGATGGGCGATGCGGTGCGCTGCCTCGTGCCATTTTGTTTTGAAACACTGGGCTTGCACCGGTTGGAGGCAGCGACGCTGCCCCACAATGACCGTTCAATTCGCCTCTTGAAGCGCGTCGGTTTCACCGAAGAAGGCTACGCCCGCCGCTTTCTCAACATCAACGGCGCCTGGCGCGATCACATTCTGTTTGGTCTCGTCCATGGCGATACCGTTGGGCCGAGCGACCGCAGCGACGTCTCATGATGGCTCTGTTCGCCCGCATCCTGACAGCTTTTGCGATCCTCCTCGCGCCTGCCGCGTGGGCCGCAACGGCTGTGCCTGTGGGCAGCGATACTCCGGTCATCGATCTGGGTCCGTTTACGGAAATGGAGCTCGATCAGTGGGGCAACCTGGAAATTTCCACCGCCCCCGGGCTCGACGGCGTCACCCAGCGCATCGAGGTCCGCGCCACCAACCCCAACACCCGCCACTGGGCGGTCATCGGCCTTCAAAACCCCGGTGATGAACAGCTCGACCGGCTGCTTGTCGCCCCGCACCACCGGCTGCCCGGTTCCGGCATCCTGGGGCCTGACCTTGGCTCTCAGCGCGTGGTGGCGATCACGCCCTCTGAAGGGTTCTCGCCCACACGCCGCGATGCCGTCGATGCCGACGTCTACCTCGTGACGCTCGATCCCGGCTCGACCGTGACGTACGTGATGGAGCTGACGACGCCGCGCCTTCCCATGCTGCGGCTCTGGGAGCCGTCAGCCTACACCGCCAGCGAGAACGCCTACACACTCTTCAAAGGCGTGGTCGTGGGCATTTCCGGCCTTCTCGCGGTGTTCTTCCTCGTGGTGTTCGTCATCAAAGGGCAGACGATGTTTGCCTCCGCCGCAGTCCTTGCTTGGGCCGCCTTCGCTTACGTTCTGGTGGACTTCAGTTTCTTTGGCGATGTGATCGCGCGGCGCGTTGGCAATACGGCGTCTCTGCGCGCTTTTGCCGAGGTGTTGTTGGCGCTGGCGCTGTTCGGTTTCGTCACGTCCTACCTGCAGATGAACCGCTGGCGGCTCAAGAACGTCTACCTGATCGCCATCCTCCTGCCGCTCGGGATTGGGGGCGCTTGGCTCGCGCAGTTCAACCCTGTGCTCACCGCGTCCATCGCCCGTGTCGCTCTTCTCTTCACGGCGGCGTACGGCACGGTTGTGCTCCTTGTCGCCGCCATTCGCGGCCAGGAGCGCGCGCTTCTTCTCCTGCCGACCTGGGCGCTGTTCATCGCCTGGATTGTGGCGGCGGGTATGACCGCGCACGGCGCGATCAACAACGACTTTGTGCAGCCCGCCCTCAACGGCGGCCTTATACTGCTCGTGCTTCTGATCGGCTTCACGGTGATGCAGCACGCGTTTGCCAGCTCCTCCATCGCACCGAACCTTGCCAAGGACGTGGAGCGGGACGTTCTCTCGCTGGCTGGATCTGGCGATATTGTCTGGGACTGGGATGTAACGGCCGACCGTATCGCATGCGGGGCCGACGCCGAGCACATGCTGGGGCTTGAGAAGAACGCCCTCCAAGGCCCCCCGCAAGACTGGTTCCCCGTGCTGCACCCGCAGGACCGCGACCGGTTCCGCGCCACCCTCGACGCGGCGGTGGAGCGACGGCGTGGACGCATCAACGATCTCTTCCGCTTCCGCGGTGTCGACGGCCACTTCCGCTGGTTCCGCCTGCGCGCGCGCCCGGTGATCGGCACCACCGGCGAGATCATTCGCTGCGTCGGCACGATGCACGACCTGACCGAAGAAAAGACGATCGAAGAGCGGCTGCTGCACGACAGCGTCTATGACAACCTGACGGGCCTGCCGAACCGCTATCTCTTTCTCGACCGTATCGAGATGGCGCGGTCATGGTCTAACCCGCAGTCCGCGACGCGCCTCTTCATCATGGTGCTCAACCCGGACAATTTCTCCGAGATTAACGACAGCTACGGCCAGAGTGTCGGCGATTCGTTGCTTCTGACCATTGCGCGCCGTTTGGGCCGCGCGCTGAAGTCCCACGACAGCCTGGCGCGCCTGTCTGGCGACAGCTTCGGCCTCCTCGTCTACTGCGACCCGGAAAAGCTCGACGATTATGCCGAGCGGATCCGCGAGGTGCTCGCCGCGCCGGTGCAGTTCGCCGACGACGAATTGTCGGTCCAAGTCTCCATGGGCGTCGCGGCCATGGACCTTGAGGCGGAGGGCGCCAGCGAGCTCCTCGACAATGCCGAACTGGCGCTCCGCCGCGCGAAGCGGCAGGGCGGGGACCGGGTGGAGCGCTTCGATCCGCTGATGCGCCGGCTCAACATGTCGGGCCGGTCACTGGCGCGCGATCTCAAGCGCGCGATCATGGAAGACAAAGTGCGGCTCGAACTGCGGCCGATCCAGGACCTGCAAAACAACGCGCTGGCGGGCTACGAGGCCGCGCCCACCTGGCACCACCCGCTCCAAGGCCCGCTCGCATGGGCTGAGCTTCTGGAGTTGGCTGCACGCGAAGAACTGGCCATGCAGCTGGCGCTGTCGACGGTGGATCGCTGCGCGCGGCAGATTTCGGCCATGCGCGCCAAAGGCGCCGACGTCACGATACTGGTGCCGCTCCCGGTGGGTGAGGCGTTTCGCGCTGAGCTGATTGGCGACATCAAGAGCATCGTGGCGCGCAACAGGCTCGACCCTGGCGTCCTGCAGATTGGTGTCCCGGAAAACCTCATCTCGCAAAACCCGGAGTTCGCTGTGCAGCTTCTGGCGCGGCTGCGCGAGGTGGGGGCGAGCCCTTGGATGACCAACTTTGCCCGCCGCACCTCCGCTCTGCCGCACTTGCACAGGCTCGCGCTGGACGGCATCCGGTTTGACGAGCACGCCACGGCGCAAGCCACCCGCGAAGGCGACCGCAAGCTCATCCTGGCGCTCTTCGCCTTCGCCAAGGCGTTGGAAGCTCAAGTGATGGTGGGCGGCATCAAGGACGCGGCAGAAGCGGCGATCTTCGCCAAACTTGGCGCAACAGTCGGCACCGGCCCTGCGTTTGGGCGGCCCATCACCGCGTCGGCCTCGTCCGCGCCAGTGGTCGAGCAGGTCGCAGCCGCGCAGTAGCACACGTTAAGAAGTGTGGCGCTCCGGCCACACGCCAGGCATACATGCAGCGATTTCGACATTTTCTGCCGGACCCGCCCAAAGCGCATGGTCCACACCCGGTTTGTGCAATCCGGACAATTTGAACGTCGTTTGTAAACGGCTTTGCGGCGAGATTGTGGCGCAACTTCAAGCAATCCCCCTGCCTTATTTGCACTCAAAAGCGTTCCCCGCCAGCGCTCCAACAAGCTGATCCGTTAATCTCGCAATTTGTCGAGAATTTGCATCAGGCGCCAAAGTATTGGTTCCGGGAAATTTTCGCGCAATTGCGCTCAATCCAGCCACTTGCCGTCAGCTACGTTCGGTCCGTCGCTGTTTACTGGCCACGCCCAGTGTCCGCTCACGCGGGGCGCAATGCCCCTTCAATGAGATCCCTGCGGATGTGCGGGAGCTGGAGGCGGACGTGATTATTCTGAAGATCCTGAGCTGGGCCATCATCGCTGCTTTGATGATCGTCATCCTGGCCGTACCGGTGTCGCTGACAGCACAGCTGTCGCTCGCCATCGTGACGCTGATTGTGTTGCTGGCCATCTATTTGGTTGGTCCGCGCCTGTTGAGCCGCCAACTCTTTATTGCCGCGGCCTCCGCCGTCATCGTCAAGTATCTCATCTGGCGGGCCACATCGACGTTGCCGCCGTTCGACAACCCGATCGAATACGCTGCCGCCTACCTGCTGTTTGCGGCCGAGATCTACTCCATCGCCATGCTCTACTTCACGATGTTCGTGATCATCGACCCGCTGGAGCGCCCAACGGTGACGATGGAAGAGCACGACCCGGCTGCCCCCACGGTGGACGTCTTCGTGCCGACCTACGATGAGAGCGTCGATCTGGTGGCGCACACGTTGGCCGCCGCCAAAGCGATGCTCTACCCGAAAGAGAAGCTGACCGTCTGGCTCCTCGATGACGGCGGCACGGACGACAAGATCCATCAGGACGACATGCCGGCGCGCGAAGCGGCGCGGGAGCGCAAAGCGGACCTGATGGAGCTGTGTAATCGGCTTGGCGTGCGTTACCTGTCGCGTCCGCACAACGAAATGGCGAAGGCGGGCAACCTCAACCACGGCCTCGCCCACGCCAAAAGCGATCTGGTGGTGGTGCTGGATGCCGACCACGCGCCCAAGCAAGAGTTCTTGCTGCGCACCGTCGGCCACTTCCACGAAGACCCCGACCTTTTCCTGGTGCAAACGCCGCACGCCTTCCTGAACGACGACCCCATCGAGCGAAACTTGTCGCTGCCACGCACCATGCCGGCGGAACACCAGATGTTCTACAAGTCGCTGCAAAAAGGCCTCGACAGCTGGAACGCATCCTACTTCTGCGGCTCTGCGGCCGTCCTACGCCGCAAAGCGCTCGACGAGGTGGGCGGCTTTGCCGGCGTTTCGATCACCGAGGACTGCGAAAGCGCGCTGGAGCTTCACGCTCGCGGATGGTCGAGCCGCTTCGTGGATGAGCGCCTGATCTGGGGCCTTCAGCCCGAAACCTTCACCTCGCTTATGAAGCAACGCTCGCGTTGGTGCAGCGGTATGCTTCAGATCTTCCTCTTGAAAAACCCGCTGATCAAGCCGGGTCTCACGATGGCGCAACGCCTGTCATACATGACCGCGTGTCTTTACTGGATGTTCCCAGTGGTGCGCTGGATATTCGTGCTCTCACCGCTGATGTACATCTTCTTCGACATGGAAATTTTCATGGCGTCGACGTCGGAGTTCGTCGTCTACACTGCGCCATACATCGCCGCCGTGGTGCTCCTACAAGCCTTCTTCTACGGGCGCTACCGCTGGCCGTGGATGTCGGAGATCTACGAGTACGTCCAGTCGATCCACTTGGTGAAGTCGGTCCTCGGCACGTTCATCGCCCCGCGCAAGCCGACGTTCAACGTCACGCCCAAGGGCTTCGTGCTCGACGAAGAGAAGCTGTCCTCCATGGCCGCCCCCTACTTCTTGATCTTCTTCGTCCTGGTGGCGGCGCTGATCATGGCGGTTTGGCGGATCGCATCCGGCGACACCAACTCCCTCCTCTACATCGTCACCGGCTGGAACGTCTTTAACCTCATCATCGCTGGCATGGCGCTGGGTGCGGTGTGCGATCGGCGCGAGCTGCGCCATGCGCCGCGGCTCAACGTGGACCGCAACGTGACCGTGACCATCGACGGCCAGTCTGCACCGGGCGTGGTGGCCGACGTGTCTCACCGCGGCCTGCGGGTGGACCTGTCGGAAGGCACGCTGCCGCTGACGGCTGGCAACAAAGCCACCATCTCGGTGCCGGCGGGTGAGGGGCGTCAGCTCTCCACGCAAGTTACCGTGCGTCGCCGCAGCGATGGCTCCATGGGCTTTGGTGCGAGCTTCGACCTCCTCGACGAGTTCCGCTTTGGCGCTGTCGCTGAGCTCATGTGCGGCCGCGCCACCGAGGCGGTGACCGACCGGGCGCTCGCCCACCAGACCCAGCGTCAGGCGGAAAAACAGGGCGGCCTGATCTTCTGGACTGCGGAGTTCCTGGTGTTCGCAGTCAAGGAAACCATGCGCGGTCTTGCCTTCGGCATCGGCGGCAAACGCGAGCGCCAGCATCCGCCAGTGCGCACCGCGCCCGAGCTGCAGCTGCGTTTGCGCCGCGCGGTGGAGATGACCAAGCCTCAAGTGGTGGGTCTTGCTGCCGTCGCGATGCTCGGCCTTGCCGCGATCATCTTCACGCCGGCCTTTGCCCGCGGTGAAACGCTGTCGGCGACCACGATCGCGGCGCCCGAGGTGGCAGCGCCGGCCCTGCGTCGGCTCCCGGCCTCTGAGAACGACCTGTTCCTGCAGGGCGAGGACGCCAAGAAGACCATCGCCGTTCACCTCAGCGCTGGCGAAGCGAATGCAGCCACGGCGCTGCGGGTGACTGCCGGCACATCGGTGACCGCGCTCCTTGAGGACACATCTGTGGATGCGTTCATCAACGGCGAACTCATCGGGCGCGTCCTGTCGAACGCCCTCGCGCCGAGCGAAACCCGGCTGTCGGTGCCGGCCGGCCTCCTGCGTCCCGGGTGGAACGCGGTCACCTTCACCGCCCGCCACCAGCACCGCTTCGCCTGCGATCTGGACAGCACCTATTCGCTTTGGACTGAGATTGATCCGGCGCAAACCGGCTTCGAGCTCGCAGCACCCATGGCCGCCAGCGACGTCATGAGCGTTGCGGCGGCGACCGCCGCGCCGACAACGCTGCACGTGCACCATGGCCGGTTCAGCGGCCCGAACGACGTCGCCAAGGCGATCCGGATTGCCAACGCGCTCACCCTGATGACGGGCGCGGAACGGCCGGTCGTCAAAAGCGCGACCACCGGCTCCACCGAACCGGGCGTCCACGTGGTGAGCCGGGTGTCGGGCGAGGGCTGGGTCGTGATCGGCAAGCACCTGGTGGCGAAGGCCGAAGGCGACCATGCCCTCGTCGCACTGCGGCCGGGCTCTTCAATGGCCGATCTTGAGGCGGAAGCTGCCGCACCCACGCTGTCAGGCCATCCGGTAGGCATCGCAGCGCGGATCCGTCAGCTTGCAGCCCCGCTCACCCTCGGTGCCACCTACACCTTCGCTGAGCTCGGCAGCGCTGAGCGCATCTTCATGGGCCGCCGCTTCGTCGAGACGCTGCCCATCACCCTGCCCACTGACATGGCCCGTACCGGCCAGGAGCGCGTCACGGTCACGTTGAAGGGCGAGTACACCTCCCGGCTCACCGATGAGGCGGCGCTCACCATCAAGGTGAATGGTGCTGAGGTTCAGTCCATGCCGCTCGACGGCACGCCTGAGACAACGCTCAACTACAAGCCCTTCGTTATCCCGCTGACGACGTTCCACGGCGGGCGCAACCTCCTCACCATCGAGGCAAACCTGCCGACTGCGGATGATGCGGCCTGCGCGCCCGGGGCCGCTGCTGTGAAGCGGGGACGGTTCTTGCTGTCGGAAACCTCGACCATCACGCTGCCGACAACCGGCCGTGCCGGCATCGCGCCCGACCTTGCCGCCTTCTATTGGGGCGCTCTGCCCTACGCCAACCAGACCGGCGACGTGCCGCTCCACATCGCTGACCGCGGCGAGAGCGTGACCACTGCCGCCGCACTGATGGCGTCCGTGACGGCAAACGCGCAAAAGCTGCTGCCGCTCACGGTCACCTTTAGCGGCACCGATCAGGTGGCCGAAATCAACGCCATCGTCGTCGGCTCCCGGGCCACGTTGAACGAGGCGGACGTGGCGCTCTTTAACGAGCGTCCAGAGCGGGCTTGGGTCGACATTTTGTCGAGCCCGGCTCAGGCAACGGCTGCGCCCCAGCTCAGCAAACCTGAGGTGGAACTTGTCCAGCGTGCTGTGCGCTCCGGCGATCCGCTGCTGCCCTCGCTGCTCGACAACAGTGCACCGCTCGCAGTGACCATCGTGGCGTCCAACGCAGCCTCCATGGCCGCGGCCGTCCAGGGGGCTCGCGATGTAATTCCGTTCGACCCCCGCGGCGCTCACTTCTCCTACAGCGGCGTGGCCGACCATGCCGTCATTGCCACCAAGGATGCGGTGCTCTTCGCGACGCAGCCGCCGAGCCTTGGCAACCTGCGCCTGGTGTTTGGCAAGTGGATGTCGGGCAACGCCGACCGCTACGTGACCGCCATCGTGGTGCTCGCGCTCGTCCTCGGCGTGGTCCTGGCAGCCTCTGCCCGCAGCCGCAGCCGCAACGTCTAACAGCCTGAAACATCAGCGATCTTTAGAGAGTTTGTATCATGTCCTCCCGTAAAATACTCCTCGCCGGTTCCAGCGCTGTGGCCCTGTTCATGGCGTATCAAACCATCAACGCCGTCGGCAGCCACGTGCCGATCGACGAGCGGCTTTGGGTGCCGCCCACTGTCAGCGCCGGGCTCGACGACAGCGCGTCCTGGACGCTCGCCGCCCACAACGGCGCGAAGGTCACCCCCCAGCAAGCGTTTGATTTGACCGGCCGCGGGCTCGCGTCGGGCTCCACTGTACCAGTGAACGAAACGGTCGATCTCTCTGCGCTCGCCGTGTTCGCTGCGACCGGCGACAACGCGGGCCTCAACGCCGAGGTCGCTCGCATTCGTGCCATCCAGCCCGACTTCGTAGTGCCCGACGACATCGCTGACCGTGCAAGAGGGGACGAAGAGAGCGCCATCTGGGACCTCGTCTCAGCAGGTGAGTTTGCCAAGGCGCGTGAGGCGGTCTCCCAACGCTCTGCCACCAGCGGTTATCGGCCTAGCGGTTCGCTGATGCGCGAGATTGCTGTCGGCGAAGCGGCACAGAACATCCGCGCGGCCGCAGAACTGGGTGAGTACGGCAAGGTGGTCGCGCTCGCCGAACAAGAGGAGCGCGTGCTCACCTGCACCAGGCTTCAAGCAGTCTGGGATGTCGCCGACGCGCTCGCCAAAACGGATGCTCCAGAAAAATCGGAAGAGCTTTACGGGTTTGCGCTCGCCAACTGCGCCGGTGAGGGCGCACGGAGCGCGACGTTGCAAAAGGGCGCCGACAGCTTGGGGCCGACCGCCGGCGCACGGCTCACCAACGCGGCTTCGGAGATCGACCCGGATGCGGCCCTTGATGGTCACCGCGCCATCGTCGCGGCTTGGCTCAATGGGAGCGAGCGCCACAACAATGTCGCTGAGGAACACACATCGCTCAAGTGCGGCGTGGACCGCCTCGGCGCGGCCATCGCAGCGCAGCGTCAGCAGGACGACCTTACCGTTGAGGTGGAGCGCTCGGCCCGTGTCCTTGGCGCGCTCGCCGGCGAGACGTCGGCCTACGAGCAGCTCGGCTGGTACTATTTGCGCACCGCCCGCGTTCCTGAGGCTGGCGAGTGGTTCCGCCGCGCGCTTGCCGATGGCGGCAGCGACGGTGCCGTTGAGGGCTTGGTGATGGTGCTGCGCCGCACTGATCAACGCTCAGAGGCGCGCAAGGTGGCGCTTGCCGAAAGCGGGCGATCGGATCGCATCGCGTGTCTTTACGTCGATCTGGCGAGCGAGGATCTGGCCAGTGGTGAGATGACCGACATCGGCGAACTTGCTCGGCTGACCACGGAGCTGCGCTCACCCAACGCCGCAGCCACCCTTGGCTGGCACCACGAAAAGGAAGGGCAGATGGCGGCGGCGCGCGACTGGTTCGAGCGCTCGGTGGAGTGGGGCGCAACTGAGAGCGGCGTCATGGGCCTTGCCGTCACGCAGCATCAGCTGGGCAACGCCCGCGCGGTGGAGCAGCTCGCCAAAGCCCACCGGTACGCTGCGGTGCGCGAGTTCGCCCGCGACGTCAAGCGCGGTGTGCCGCTGCCGCCGTCCAAGCCCGTGCCGGTGGTGCAGCCTGCGCCGGCCATCACCGATGTGCTTCTGCAAGATGCCATCGCTGCCTATGACCGCGCCGAGTACGACGTCGCCATCGCTATGCTGGAGCGCCGCCGCATGCAGGGGGGTGAGGCACGCGATGTAACCATGTTGCGTGGCTGGGCGCTGCACAATGCTGGGCGGAGCGCGGATGCGCACAAGCTGTTCCGTGAGCTTCACAAGGCCGAGCCCACAGAAGCCACCCGCAGCGCCATCTATCACACGCGCCGGACGGCTCGGGTGCGTCGCTGGCTCTAACCGCCGGCGCCAACGCGCTATGTAACGACCCCAGGCGGCACGTTCGCCTGGGGTTTTGAATTTTGAAGCGGGAGTGAGCGGTGCTGTTGTTCGATGTGGAGGGCCGCAAGGTCGGCGTTGAGGTCACCAGCGTTGTGATTGCCGGTTGGACGGGCCGCAACAAAGAAGCGGTACAGCACCACATCGACGAACTGGCCGCCATCGGCGTCGCGCCGCCCTCGACCGTCCCGCTGTTCTACCGAGCCGCCCGCACACAGGCGGTGCAAAGCGACAGCATCGAGGTGCTTGGCGGGGAGACATCCGGTGAAGTCGAACCGGTGCTCGTCATGACGGACGACGGCCTTATCCTGACGGTCGGCTCGGACCACACCGACCGCGCGCTCGAGGCGTATTCGGTGGCGCTGTCAAAGCAGGTCTCCACCAAACCGCTGGGTCGCTCCGCCTGGCGCTTCGACCTTGCTGCGGACAACGACAGCATCGCGTTGTCCTCCATGATCAGCAACGACGGTTCCAGCTGGACGCCCTACCAGGACGGAACGTTCGCAGAGATTAGGTCCCTGGCATCGCTGTTTGCAGGGGCGGAGCAGGCGCTCGGCGGCTTTTCCGTCGGCACGGTCATGTATTGCGGTACGCTCCCTGTGCTGACGCCCGAAATCACCCCGTCGCGCTTCTTCAAGGCCGAGATCCGCAGGCCCGACGGCGCCACGCTCGCGGTGCAGTACACCACAGAGACGCTGCCAATCGTCGCCTAGCCGTTCAATCCGGGGCGGCAATATCATTGCGCCAGCGACCGCCCGGCCAATCGAGCGCGTTGAGCGCGCTGTACACCTTCTGGCGTGCCGCCTCAGCGGTCGGTCCCCGCCCAACCACTGCGAGCACGCGCCCGCCGTTCGCATGGACTGCGCCGTCGACTGATCGGGTGCCCGCATGCATCACGCTGACGTCCATCGCCGCCATCGCGTCGAGGCCTGACATCGGTTCGCCCTTCGCCGACCCGGCGGGATAATTCTGCGCTGCAGCCACGACACCGACGCACACGCCATCGGATAAGCTGAGGTCAGCATCGGCCAGTGTGCCCGTCGCGGTCGCATAAAGCGCGCTGTAGGTGCGGGGTCCGAGTTTGTTGAGGATGACCTGAGCCTCCGGATCACCAAAGCGAACGTTAAACTCGATGAGCTTCGGCCCGTCGGCGGTCAGCATCAGGCCGGCATAAAGCACGCCGTTATAGGGCGCTCCCTCAGCGCGCAGCCCGTCGATGGCTGGCCTTGCAATGGTGGCCATCGCCTCCTCAACCAACGCGTCCGACACGCCGGGGGCGGGGGAGACGGCGCCCATCCCGCCGGTGTTGGGGCCAAGGTCGCCATCGTAGGCGCGCTTGTAGTCCCGGGCGGTGGCGAGCGGGCGGATGGTCTCGCCGTCGCACAGAGCAAACAGGCTCACTTCCGGGCCGGTCAGCTTTTCTTCAATGACAACGCGATGGCCGGCGCTGCCGAACGCGCCTTCAAAGGCTGACGTCACAGCCGCGGTCGCCTCGTCCACCGTTTCGGCGACGGTGACGCCTTTGCCCGCCGCGAGCCCGTCGGCCTTCACCACGACCGGTGCGCCGAAATCGGCGATGGCTGCCATGGCCTCGTCCCGCGTCTCGCAAATGACCGCGCGCGCTGTGGGAATGCCGTAGCGCTCCGCCACTCGCTTGGTGAATGCTTTCGAGCCCTCCAGCTGTGCCGCTGCTGCGCTCGGCCCAAACACTGTCAGGCCCTTGGCGCGCAGCCGGTCGGCAAGGCCATCCACCAAGGGCGCCTCCGGGCCGACCACCACCAGGTCGTAGTCTGCGGGGTCGGCGGTCTCGGCAGCGTCGGCGGGCAGGGACGTCGCGATGGCGCTGAGCCCAGCATTCTCGCCGCCTGCAAATGCGATGCTGCCGACCTCGGGAGAGGCCGCAAGCGCTATTCCAATGGCATGTTCGCGCCCGCCGGAGCCCACAATCAACACGCGCTTATCGCCCACGGCGCACCTCGTTTACAGGCTGCGCGCAGAAAGCGCGGGGCCTTGGGAAGCAATTGCTTCGCGGTAGCCTATTTCGGCAAAGAACGCCTAGAGCAACGTCTGCCTGACTGTGGACAGTCGAAGCGATACGCTTAGCTCGTCAGCGTAGGCAGCGATCCATCGCGGTCACTGGGCTGGGCTTCGGTGCTGTGGCGATGAAGAAGGGATGGCGATGAGCGACGCGACTCAGGGGCAGCCGGCAACCGGTGTGGTGTCCGACGCGAAGGCCGGCAATTGGGTCGACCGCCTCCTGCCCGCGTGGGCGCTGCCCTACGCGCGCCTTGCCCGGCTCGACAGGCCCATCGGCTGGTGGCTCCTCATGTGGCCATGCTGGTGGTCGGTGGCGCTGGCCGCAACTGCTACCGGGACAGCGCCGAACGCCTGGCACCTGGCGCTCTTCATGTTGGGCGCCATCGTCATGCGCGGCGCCGGCTGCACGTACAACGACATCATCGACCGCGACATCGACGCGAGCGTTGAGCGCACCAAGTCGCGGCCAATCCCCAGCGGCCAAGTCTCGCCCTATGCGGCGCTTATGTTCGTGGTGCTGCTCGCGCTTATCGGGCTAGGGGTCGTTCTCCAGTTCAACACTTTCACGATCCTGACCGCGTTTGGCTCACTCGCCATCGTGGCCGTCTATCCGCTGGCAAAGCGCGTCACGGATTGGCCGCAGGTGGTGCTGGGCTTTGCGTTTTCCTGGGGCGCGATCCTCGGCTGGACGGCGTCCGTCGGGAGTATCGGCTGGGCGCCGGTCGCGCTGTATTTTGGCTGCATCGCCTGGACCATCGGCTACGACACCGTCTACGCGCACCAGGACAAACGGGACGACGCGATCATCGGCGTGCGCTCCACAGCGCGCCTCTTCGGCGAGCACACCCGCGCAGCGCTCATCATCGCCTACGGGCTCACGGTGGTGGCGTTCGGTTTGGCATTTCTGCTCGCCGGCGCGGGGTGGGTGGCCTTTGTGGGCCTCGCCGCCTTCGCCGCGCACTTGATGTGGCAGCTCACTATGGTGGCCACCGAAGATCCCACGTCGTGTCTCAACGCGTTCAGATCCAACAAGATCGCTGGCTGGATCCTGTTTGCCGGCCTCGCCGGCGACGCGCTGCTTAAGCTCACTTAGGTCCGCGCGATGATCTCCCGGCCCACATGACGCGGCGCATCGGCAAGGCTGTGCGGCAGCGGCTCGGCCCGGCGGCGGCGGCCGTAGCGGGACCGGCGCCCCACCAACGGTGAGCCTTTACGGCGCGGGCAGGGCTGCTCGGCGAGCACCACGCCCAGCGCGCTAAGCTCGGCGTAGACCGTGCCGTCCGGCATCACAGCCAGCAGCGGCAGGTCGAGCGCCTTCGCCCAACCCTGCCAGGCCCGCGCGATGGTCACCGCGTCGGAGCTTTCGGTGAGGAGAAGCGTGTGCTCTGCCTCCTCGTGCAGCAGCGACAGCGTAAACGAAGGGTCACATTCCTCACCGTGGACGGTCACGGAGACGCCGCGATAGGTTTCGAGCGGCCGTGTGGCTTTGGCGGCTGCGTCGCTCCGCGAGAGTATGGCGGGCGCCTCACGCGCGGCATCCGCCAGGTCATCCCCGCGCGAAGGCTGCGCTTGCGACCGCGCTGGCGCCGACCCGCAGCGCGCGGCGCGTTCATGGGATGGGGCCATATCGTTGGCGGGGACCATCGCGATGTTCAGCGCGCGTGGTTTTTTGACGAATGAGGCGACTGCGGCGTTCATGGTGGGGCTCCGGCTAGGCGGCCATTGCTGCGATGGAGCCAATCTACGGCGCCGGATTTAGGTCCGCGCTAAATGGCGCTGCCCAATTGGGCGGCCTGCGTTCATCCCCGGTTAACCCGCTAGCGCCCCATGCGGCGGAAACGCTGGGGTTCGCGGTTCACGCTTGCGGCAGGCGTTTACCCTTCCTAAACCACGTTGATGGCCAGCACTGATCTTTCCCTTGATGCCGATCCGATTTCGCTTCCCCCCCTGCAGGATCGCGCGGAAGCAGCCCTGAGTGCCGCAAAGGCGGCCGGCGCGGATGCGGCAGACGCCGTCGCCTCCGCATCGCTGGAGCGGTCGATCACTGTCCGCAACGGCAAGAATGAAGACGTGGAGAGCGCCGAAAGCGTCGGGCTGACGCTGCGCGTTTTCGTCGGCGCCCGCAGCGCCATGGTGGGCGTCTCGCCCCGCGGCGACCTTGCTGCGGCGGCGGAGCGTGCCGTGACCATGGCCAAGGCCGCGCCGGAGGACGAGGCGGTGGGGCTTGCCGCGCCCGATCAGCTGGCAAGTCATTGGGGAGCGCTCGACCTTGACGACGCGCAAATGCCCTCGTCGCACGATCTGGAGAGCCAAGCGCGGCGCATCGAGCACTTCATGCTGGCTGAGCCTGGCGTGATGAACTCAGGCGGTGCGTCGGCGAGCGCCACCCGGGCGGGACGGTGGCTCGCCACCAGCAACGGGTTTTCCGCCGGCTACGCAAGCAGCCTCCATGTGATGAGCGCCACGGCCATCGCTGGTGGCGGGACGGCCATGGAGCGAGACAGCTGGTACAGCGCCAAGCGCCACATGACCGAGCTGGAAGACGCGCTGACCATCGGCAAAACCGCAGCCCATCGCGCGGTGAAGCGGCTTAACGCGGAGCGTATCAGTACGCGCACCGCGACCGTCGTGTTCGAACCGGCCGCCGCGTCAGGCTTTGTGCGGCACCTTCTGAGCGCTGCGAACGGCTCGGCGGTCGCCCGGCAATCGACGTTCTTGGCGGGCAAGCTTGGCGAACTCGTCTATCCGGAAGCGATCACGATACGCGACGATCCGACGATCGTTCGCGGCATGTCTTCTCGCCCGTTCGACGGGGAGGGCCTGAGCGCTGGTGCGCTCGACATTGTCTCCGATGGCGTCTTGTCGGCCTATTTCCTCGATCTTGCGAGCGCACGGCGCCTCTCCATGGCGCCCAACGGCAGGGCCTCGCGCGGTGGTGGTACGCCGACGCCAGGTCCAACCAACGTGACCGTATCGGGCGGCTCCGGTGATATGGCGAGCCTGATGGCAGAAGCCGGTGAGGGCTTTTTGGTCACCGACCTGATTGGCATGGGTGCAGATTTGGTGAGCGGCGCGTATAGCCGCGGCGCCGCTGGCTTCTGGTTCAAGAACGGCGAGGTCGTTCATCCCGTCGCGGAGGTCACCATCGCTGGTGATCTCGCCGACATGTTCCGCCGCGCTCGGTTCGCGGACGACGCTCCGGGCCGGTACTCCGTCGATGCGCCGGCCGTCGCGCTCGAAGGGATGACCATTGGCGGAAGCTGACGCGCTCGCCGATCTCAGCATTTTAGTCGAGGCGGCCCGCGCGGGCGGAGCGGCGGCACTTGCGCTGCAAGGGCAGGCGACGCAGTGGGACAAGGACGACGGCACCCCGGTGTCGGACGGCGACCTTGCTGCCGATGACGCCATTGCCACCATCTTATCGGCGCGCCGCCCGCAATACGGCATCCTCACCGAGGAGCGGGGCGGGGCTCCCGAACAGGCCGCGCCGGTCTTCATTGTCGATCCCATCGACGGGACCCGCGCTTACCTTGCCGGAAAGCCTGATTGGTCGGTGGTGGTGGCGCGTGTGGAACGTGGTCGGCCGAGCGCTGGCGTGGTGTTCCAGCCCAGAACCGGGGCGATGTTCACAGCCGTTGCCGGCCAGGGCGCGTTTTGCGGCGAGCGACCGCTTCGGCTCGGGCAGGTGCCCTCTGAGGGGGCTGTGATCGCGGCGCCCGGGCCGCTGCACACTTCTGAGGGCGGTCTGGGCGATCAAGGTTTTGCGCGGGCGCCCTATGTGGGCTCCCTCGCGCTGCGGCTGATGCGGGTGGCGGACGGCACATTTGGCGGCGTCATTACCAAAGCTGGTCCGCACCACTGGGACCTTGCCGCCGCCGATATCATCGTGCAGGAGGCGGGCGGATTGTTGACGAGCCTCAACGGCGGCGCGCCGCGCTACAACACTGCTGTGACGCGCCATGGGCCGGTCGTCGCGGGCGCTACGAGTGTGGTGGACCGGCTGCGGGCGTTCGCGCAAAGCCGCTACGCCGCCGCGGCGTGAGGCGGGCAGGGGAGACGTTACTTGTGGCCGACAAACAGCTGCTTCACCTGGTGCTGGGCGGTGAGCTAGAGAGCTTGGACGGCAAGGACTTCCGCGATCTCGACGATGTCGACATCGTGGGCCTTTATCCGAACTATGCGGCGGCGGAAAAAGCTTGGCGCGCGAAAGCCCAGCAGACCGTCGACAACGCGCACATGCGCTACTTCATCGTTCACCTGCACCGCTTGATGGATCCCGATACTGACACTGTCTCGCGCTAGAGCGGTTCTGGTTTGGGTGGAATCGTCCAAACCAGAGAAAACCGCTCTACATCAAAAAGTTAGAGCATTTTGTCTGGGTCTGAAAAGACCCAGGATGCTCTAGTGGGGCTGGCAGGAGAAGCCATTTGGCGCGCTTATGAAGGCGCCGGTTGGGCCGCGATGCCGCTGGCGGCGCCATACCTCAAGCGGCGCGCGGCGCGCGGCAAAGAGGATACCGCACGCTTTACCGAGAAGCTCGGCCGCACCGCAGTACCTGCGCCGCATACACCGTCCGTGTGGTGTCATGCGGTCAGCGTCGGCGAAGCGAGCGCGCTTTTGCCGCTCGCTGCCGCACTCTCGGAGCGCCGTTCCGTGGTCTTCACCACCGGGACCCCAATGGCGGCGGAGCGGGTCGCGGCCTACGGCGCTGGCCTCACCCACCAGTATGCGCCGCTGGACGCGCTCCCCTTCCTTCGCCGGTTTGCCGAGCGGTGGCAGCCATCGTTGGCCATCTTTGCCGAATCGGAGATGTGGCCCGCGACGGTCCGCTTTCTGAGCCGCCGGCGAGTGCCCATCGTTCAAGCCAATGCGCGTTTGTCGGCGCGCAGCGGCGGGCGCTGGCGCCGGATGTCGTTCATGGCGCGGTCGCTCTTTTCAAAGCTATCGCTGGTCTTGGCACAAACCCCCGATGACGCCGCTCGCTACACTGCGCTTGGCGCGCCGCGGGTCGAGACCGTTGGCAACCTTAAGTTTGACGCACTGCCTCTGCGCGTGGATTGCGAGACCGTTCGCGCGTTGCGCGCGGCGATCGCAGAGCGCCCGGTTTTTTTGGCTGCGAGCACGCACCCCGGCGATGACGAGATCGTGCTCGCCGCCCACCGGCAGCTGGTGGCAGCGCGACCAGATTGGCTCACCATCATTGCCCCGCGTCACAGCGAGCGCGGACCAGCTATCGCCGCGTTGGCGCGGGATTTTGGCGCGGGTCTTCGAAGCGCTGGTGACGCACCGCTGGGAAGCGTTTATGTCGCCGATACGCACGGCGAATTGGGAAGTCTTTATTCGGTGGCTCCGGTGGCGCTCTTGGCGGGCTCGTTCGGTAAACTCGGTGGGCATAATCCTGCCGAGCCTGCGGCCGCGGGCGCCGCGATGCTCACCGGTCCTGATCACGGACCAATGTTCTTGCCCTTCCTCAAATCTGGCGCCGCAGAAGTGGTAACCCCGGACACCTTGGCGGGCGCTGTGCTGCGGCTTGCTGGCGACGACGAACTGCGGCAACGCCGGAGCGATGCCGCGCGCACCACGCTGGAACGTGAGCGTGGTGCCCTCAGCCGCACGTTGGAGCGGCTTCAGCCTTTCCTGGACACCAATCGGAAGACGCTATGAAGGCGCCCGAATTCTGGTGGCATCGCAGCCCAACGGCGACGGCACTGGCATTGTCGCCCTTTGGCGCTGTGATCGGTGCCGTCGCGTCTCAGCGACTGCGCAAAGCGCCATCGATCACGCCCGACATCCCAGTCATCTGCGTCGGTAACCCCACTGTGGGTGGCGCTGGCAAAACACCGCTGGCGCTCGCGATCGCGAAGCACCTGAAAAGCCTTGGTGCCCGCCCCGTATTTCTGACGCGGGGCTACAAGGGACGGCTGCGCGGACCCTTGGCGGTCAAGCCTGACGTGCACACCGCCACCGAAGTCGGCGACGAGCCGCTGCTTCTTGCCCGGCGTCATCCGACCGTTGTGGCGAAGGACCGGGCTGCCGGCGCGGCTCTTGCGCAAACGCTGGGCGATGTCATCGTCATGGACGATGGCTTTCAAAACCCGCCGGTCGCGAATGCGGTCTCATTGGTGGCCATCGACGGGCTGACCGGGGCGGGCAACGGGTTGGTGACGCCAGCCGGACCGCTCCGCGCGCCGCTCGCCGTGCAACTTCCGTTCGCAGACGCGGCCGTGGTTGTGGGGCATGACAGCACAGGGCTCGAGCTTGATCCGCTCCCCCGCTTTAACGCGACCCTTCGACCAACGGCGAGTGCTAGCCTCAAAAATGTGCCAGCGATGGTGTTTGCCGGCATTGGCCAGCCCGAAAAGGTGTTTCGTAGCGCCGCCGCGCTTGGCGCACGGGTGAGGGCCCGACGCGCGTTCCCCGACCACCATTTCTACACCAGCACCGAGGCGCAGGCGCTGCTCCACGCCGCCCGGCGGCACGGCTTGGTGCCGGTCACCACACGCAAGGACTGGGTGCGGTTGGTGAGCGGGTCACCTGCCGCGATGGTCCTCGCCGACACCAGCATCGTGATGGATGTGGAGGCGGTGCCTGATGCG
>CAKZYH010000478.1 GCA_937884725.1 uncultured Paracoccaceae bacterium | reverse complement strand
AGGCAAAGCGATGGCGTTACCTGCTCACGCGTCCACCCTCGAACGGGCTTGGCACTACACATACTTGATCATTTGCGGCCTGATCTTTTTCTTTTTGATCGCACCGATTGTGGAGATCATTCCGCTCTCGTTTAACGCCGAACCCTACTTCACGTTCACCTACGAGATGCTGTCCCTCGACCCGGAGGGTTTCTCCATGCGGTGGTATGAGGACCTTTTGGGCAGCGATGTCTGGCTGCGCTCGATTGCCAACTCGTTTTTCATCGCGATTGTGTCGACGATCCTCGCCACGACGCTTGGAACCTTGGCGGCGCTTGGCTTATCCCGGCGTGAAATGCCGTTTCGTGCAGCCATCACAGCGTTTCTCATCTCGCCAATGATCGTTCCGCTGATCATCACGGCGGCGGCGCTGTTTGCGTTCTATGCGCGGGTCAATCTCAGCCAAACCTACCTGGCGATTATCCTGAGCCACGTCGTGCTTGGCGCGCCCTTTGTGGTGATCACCGTGACGGCGGCGCTGTCGGGCTTTGACAATCGCCTGATCCAGGCCTCTCAGCGCCTGGGGGCGGATCAGACCACGACCTTCTTCAAGATCATTATGCCGCTACTGCTGCCTGGCATCATTGCGGGGGCCCTGTTTGCCTTCATCACATCGCTGGATGAAGTGGTGGTGGTGCTCTTCCTCGCGGGGCCTGAGCAGACGCCGATGACAGTGCGCATGTTCTCAGGACTTCGCGAGCAGATCAGCCCGACCATCCTCGCCCTTGCGTCGATTTTGGTGGCCCTCTCCATTGGTTTGCTGACGATGATGGAGCTGCTGCGGCGTCGATCGGAAGCGCAGCGGACCGGCCGCGGCTGACAGGAGTGACCCGGCCCTGCATGGGTGGGTCGGCAACTAAGGGCGTGTTTTTCGCGTGCGGTGCATTAGTTTTCGACCGGGCCACGGTCGGGCTCGGAGATGTTTATGCACCACCGACTAATGTTCATCGTCGCGCTGGCGCTGGGCTTGAGTGCGGGTAACGCGCTTGCTCAGGGCGGGCCGGCACGCGTGATCGTCGACCCCGTTGCCATGGTCGATGTGAAGGAAACTCAGCCCCTGGTGGCGCGCCTAGTGTCGCTCGCGCAGAGCGACGTAGCGACGCGGATCCCCGGTATTGTGAGCAGCGTCAGGGTGCAGGTGGGCGACCGAGTTGCCAAGGGCGACACACTGACGGTGCTGGACCAAGAGCTGCTCGCGATCGAGCTTGAGGGCGCCACAGCGACGCTGGAGCAGGCTGAGGCCGGTCTCGCTGCCGCCGAGGCGCAATTGGAGCTTGCGCGCAACAGCTTTAACCGCACGAGCCAATTGCGCGGTTCGGCAGCGTTCAGCCAAGGCCGAGCGGAAGATCTGCAGAGCGAGTTTTCGCGCGCTGAGGCCGAGCTTGCCTGGGCGCGCGCGGCGATGGCGGTTGGTGAAGCGGCGCTTAAGTCGGCGAAATATCGGGTGGAGAATTCCACTATCCGCGCGCCAGTTGACGGT
>CAKZYH010000477.1 GCA_937884725.1 uncultured Paracoccaceae bacterium | reverse complement strand
GCCACAATATTCTCTCAAGGCAGTCGGAGGTTGGTCGCTTTGCCCCTTTGTCATCTTTGAGCAATCGCCGGTCAGCCAAAGGGTGTTCAAAATGTCCAAAATCTGTCCTCTCCGAATCCGCGTAGCCATAACCGCCCAGCAAGAAGACTCTTCATTTCTCTAATAAGTTTTTATGCGGCATCGTCAGTCGTTCGCGTTCCAAAACTCCCAGGCTCGCGACGGACATAGTCGGTGCGAGTCCGAACAGTTCGGTAAGATGCATAGTGCTCAAATGGAGAGTGTATTCATGGCAGTTGAGCCTGAGATCAAAGCGATGCAGCACTTCTTGGACGGGGGAAGCGATGCGCTGCATCAAAAGGCGAGACGGAGTTGGGCTGCGCTTCGCGACGGAGCTTGGAACGCTTCGCCAACTGTAGCCGCGCCGTCCTGGGTGCGACCGCTCGCGCGTAGAGAACACGCGCACTGTGTGAAAATGGCGACGGAACGTACAGCCGCTGCTCCGGTCCCTCAGCAGATTGGGATCCTGCCGATCTGGACCGGCAATAATGAGGACTCAGAACCCGGTCCACACTGGTTCGCCACACATGCGGTTGTGCTTGATGGGGAGCCGCTGGGTCCGTGGGAGACCTCACCGGTATACGATGACGCAACCATCCGTTTTGAACGTCGGCTTGCGGTCGAAGTGCAGTGTTGGCGCGTCGCGTATGTGGTGCATGTGGCTACCTATGCTCCAAGCGTCGAACTGGCGTTTCGCGGTGAGCGTTTCGGAGTGATCGACAGTGAGTTGTACAGCGTGACTTCCGCAGTCTATCTACCAGGCAATCCGTTGCCGCGACCAACGCGCGACGTGCCGATGTGGTCCCAACTGCTCGAGCCGCGCGTTGACGGAGTCGAGCCCACGCTCATCGAGCGACTTCACGCTCATTCTATTATTTCGGATGGCGACGACATCGCTGACTGAAACCAGTTGGCCGTCCAGCGATCGATGGCAGTCATTCGTAGGCCCTCGAGTTTGAACACGCACTCGTGATGCCGCATAACAATGCAATGCACCAGAGCTGCGAACCGGGTCTTTCAATTTTCAGCAGTCATTGCGTTCGCGGCCCGGTGCTTGCGGACGTTAGCCATGCTGGAGTATCAGTGAGACTCTGCCTGCTTATCTGCACTTTATGTTCCTGAAAGAGGATGATTACTGTTGTCGACATCAATGGTAAACCTATCGAAGGAGCTGTCGTAGTAAGTGAACAAGAACCATACATTTGATGCGTTTGCGGCATGTGGCGGCAAGCTAAATTCGATTTTCTATGGGTTCCTGGAGCAAGATGTGTCGAGCTAGCGTCGTCGAGCGGCCCAACAAATCGTTCAGCGGACACCTGCTTCGCAGGTTGCGCTTCGCTGGTTCTTCGGGCTGCCGCTGAATCCAGAAGTTAGATGATAATACTTTTGGCTTGCTGAATCGCCATGGAACAGGATGATGAACCGATGCCAATAGCGTTGTACAGTAGCCCGTAGCGCCCCTAGGGCCGAATAATTTTGCAGGCTCGGTAGACCAAATCTGACCACCGGATGTTGGCAAAAAGGAAGTTCCTGCACGTGATAGAGTTTGATGCAAAAGGCGGCGGTGTCGGTTGAAACGGCGGGTTTCTATCGTGGGTCTGTGCAAGCAAATGAGGCGGTTAGCGTGAGTCAAAAGGTTCCTATTCTCGACCTAAAGCC
>CAKZYH010000476.1 GCA_937884725.1 uncultured Paracoccaceae bacterium | reverse complement strand
CGCCGACGACTGGGCTGTAGCCGATGGCGACACCGCTGTCATGGGCAGCATTGGGGTCGACACGCTCACCTCCACGTGGGAGGACTTTGACAAGGACGACGACACGTTCGATGTCGCCGACGACTGGGCTGTAGCCGATGGCGACACCGCTGTCATGGGCAGCATTGGGAACGAGTGGACCATGGGAGACCACAACGATTTCACTACCCACAGTAACACTGATCCAGTGATGGACCTGTCTTACTGCGAAAGCGACTTCATAATCTAAACTGAGCCACCGTGCTCAACGACATGATCACGGTGGTAATGAATTGGCCACGGTAGCGTCGGGTGATCCCGCCGCTACCGGCGCAGTGGCACTCCACGTTTGTTTTATCTGCAGTTGATCTGGAGGATGGTAGGATCACCGCCGTCGAGATCAGTCGCAAGGTCCATCTCGCTTGCCCCCTGAGGGGATGAGCCAGGCGGGAGGCGTCGGGCGCAGGTCTGTCGGCGCGCCTTCCTCGTCGCTCCCAGAGAGTGGATCAGTTACAAGTCCTTAAAAGATCACGTGCAAACCGCCTCGGCAGCTGGTCTTGTCGCTGGCTCATGGGGATAAGGTTCCCCGCAAACGCCGCCTGATGGATCGCTGCCGCTGCGAGACGATCGCTCCGCGGCCAGTGGGCGGGTCACGAGCGCATGGGAAGACCCCTGCCACTCATCTGCCGAAGCCGTTGGCCTGGCCGCGATCAGCCCCGGCGAGGGCCCGGTGGCGCGAGCAAGATCGCCACGTCGACCCCCGTGACCAAGATCTTCCCTGCGCGGCAGCCTTGATACACTACCGTTACACTTCGTTACATCTTTGCATCAATGCGAATGCCGTTCCGACATAGGCGCTCCCCAAGTGTTGCTCACGATCGCAACAGCGATCGTTCAACCCAAACATGAAAGAGCAACACTATGAATACTGCAAATATCACGACACAACACGACGACTCATCGCTGGAAGCCGGTAACAGTCATTCGATCCGAATACCGATCAAGATTAAGCATAATGTCACCCCGGAGAACGGTGACTTCAAAGACAACGGTGATGCAGATGACAGCGACGCGTCTGGGGGCGTTCAGCATAGCCAGCGCGACCAGGGCGAAAGTGACGACGACGGTGTCGTTTCTGTCGGCCGTGCTGGCGATGGACCCGATGCCCGTGAAGGGAGCACAGGTGCTGAGGCCCCTGACGGCTCACCGGTCGTCACCAACCCTGATGCGTGGGCGGACGGCGGCTTTGTCCCGGTGCCCCCTGCCCCCGTCGAGGGAGGCATGGAACAGGTGGAGTTCGATCTGCCAGCTCTCGATCTCCTCAATCATCACGGCACGTGCCACGACGATGTACTGGTTGGCAGCGAGTACAACGAATCGTTTTACGGCGGTCATGGTGATGACGTGCTCGAAGGGAATGGTGGCTCCGACACCTTCACCGGCGGCCAAGGCGCGGATAACTTTGTCTTCAACGATACCGCCATTGTTCACGGTGGTACGGACATCATCACGGATTTTGAGATTGGTTATGATGGCCTCACAATCGGCGAAGGCGTGTTCGACTGGGCCGAAGGTCAAAGCCTGAGCGAGCTTATGTTTGCGATGGACACCGATGATGGCGCCGCACTTTGGGTCCAAACGGGGCCGGAAGAGGCGGACGTGGTCAACATGGTCATATTCGAGGGGCATAGCGCTGCAGACATCCAGGCAGCGATCGATTCTGAAGTGATCATGTTTCTATAGACCAAACACTTGGGATCGTTTTGATCTCACTCGCCCGGTGCCGCAGCGATGTTGAGAGTTGCGGCATTCGGCCGGTGTGAAGCGCTCACTGAAGCGGCCGATCGGCCCGTCGTGAAGCTCCCATTTCGAGTTTGGTGGGCTGCCGGCGAGAGTACGGATGAGAATCCGCTGAAGCATTCATCGTGCAGTTACCTCCCGGCGTCTCCTCGGTCTGAGATGGACCATCGAAACAACAAACTGCTCCCCGGCGCACCGAAACTCTGGCGCTCCGTTCGCCTTCTCGTTCTTCGAGGTGAATGGGTCCGCTCCGTCGTCAATCGACATCGGCACACGGGTGGCCGCCGGGCGAGCGTCTGCCACCGAGAGTCTAAATGAGGAGACAAGCCCTTTTTCGCGCCACCGGCCACGAGCCTTTGTGATGAACGTCCATTCACGCGACAGCGTCGGCTTTTCATTCAGCAACGGATTGCCTCCGTCGCTAAGCAGCCTTGGCTGGGGTGCTCTCACCTGAGCCGCTGACAGTGAAGTACATCCCTGCACCATACCGAATGTCGAAGTCAGCCGGGATGGGGATTTCTCAAGCCTGGCGGATGTTAATGGACGCCATCGGACAGGCATATGGCGGAGAGACAGTCCGCCAGAAACTTAGAGATACTGGGAAAGAAACAAACAAAATATGATCGTTACCACAGCTGTTACCACGCGCAGGATACGGATCAATCCATTGCGGCTTGGTCGAGTGACCCCTTGTGATCCTTGCTACTCCAGCTGGGGTCCCAGTTCCTTTGCTTTACCTGCGCGATCTGGAACGATCTAGCGACCACCCGAGAGAGCTGGGCCATGCTTTCCACGGAAGAGTCTAATTCTGGATCATCTCGTAGATCTTCTACGGCTGAGCACGAGTTATGAACTGACGTTCTATCCCGGTTCATGACCTGATCCTGCTCAAACCCATTGATGCGAACGAGCGTTAGATCGGCTTGCTGGCAGATTGGGTCCTTCTTCGCGGTGTTTACCGGGTCGTGACCAGGACCGTCGAACTCGATGGCTAACAAGGGCGTCTGTCGCTCGTCGATGACGACGAAGTCGAAGTGTGACTGTAGGACGTAGGTGCCAAGATCCGGCAAATCCAACTGGGCAATGTCGATGATGTCGCCGACCATGACCTTCTCGTGAAGTTCGGCCCCGTGTCGGCTCGATGGCGGCGCGGATATGACGCTGCACTTTGTCTTCGCTGCGCGTCCTGAACTTCTTGAGCATCATCGTTCCGCGGCTACGGTCGCGCCGCTTAAGCGCGACTGATATTCACATAGGCCAGTGGAGTTCCGGTTCCTATCCATTGAGTCGCTCACGCTGGGCCTGTCGCGCCCACCAAACGGGCATTTTGCGTCGCTGCCGTCGGTTCCTCGAAAGTCGCCTCCAATTCGCTTGGTGACTGGAGTCTGCCTCTCTTCACTAAGGACAAATTGCTCGGTTGCTTTCCTAGGTCCGCAAAGTCCGCTAAGCCGACATAACACAGCCACTCGAAACCCAGTGTTTTCAGACAGGTCAGAGGGCTGCTGAGCGCCAAGAGCTGGCGTTCGTAGGCCAATCTCCGTTCGGGTCCGCCCGGCAAAAGCAGACCTCCCGCGAGCGAGGGCAGCACCCGGTCGGCGGGGCACGCGGTCGACCTTTGGATGCGGCGCTCAGCGGACAAACCGGCCATTGGCCGAATGGCAGCTTTCAGAAACAGTCGTTATCGCCGTAGGCAGAAACGTTTGAGTTTTGGAAGATTAGTAGTCGCCCCTATCCGCGACTGACACCAGGAGGGGGTTTGCCCCGGAATAGAAGAGCCTGGTCCGCGGTTACGCGGATGCGCTCAGTCTTTCCTTCTTGAATGCCGGCATGTTTATCAGGGACAGAGCTTTTGCCTGCCTCAGCTCACAACTCGGTGTCTGTTCGAGAAGGGCCTGCAGCAAGGGTGACAAGACCATAGGATCACTTCGTGTTTCGACTGCATCTTGGAGATCCTGCATATCATCGGGATACTGCTCTTGAAATACCGTCACCAACGTAGCGAGAAACGCAGCATGAATGGCCATGTCGATTTGGACTTTGTCAGTGGGTCTCATCGAGTGGATATGGGCCTTTACATTCCATGGCTTCTTCAGTCTCGCGTATCGTTTGGCGCGAGGCAGCTTGATAAGGGCAGTGATCTGATTATCGATTTCGTTTCCAGCAAGAAAACGACCGGCCGCAACGTTTAAGGCGAATGCAAGGTGTGGATTCATTCCCTTGATGGCTAACGCCATACCTCGCTCCGCAAGCGCTACGTGTTTGGCGCGACCAGCCAAAGATTGGACGACCAGGATTGCCTCCTCCCGCATGTCTCTAATATCTCGGGCAATTCGCGACTGAGAGACGTTCAATCGGTTGGCGATTTCGCTGGCTGTCGCAGGTTCTCCCAGGAGAACGAGCGCTTTCAAAATTGCGAGGCGGGTTGAGGAAAGCTGATTGATTTCTGACCGCCATCGGCTTTCAGCTACATCAATCAGGGTTTGCGCGACACGCGTCAGATCGAAACTTTCTGACCAATCGATCGTCTGGAGCGTTGTCAGGAAGGGCCTTTCATAAGTCCCAAGTATTGCCACAGTCGCCATAAGCGCTGCATTATCTGGCGTTTTGACCGGTTCGGTTTCGAACATTTCTTCTGGCGCTGGTAGGGGGAGTTCATATCGCCGAAAAAGCCGAAAGATGCGATCATCCGGATCACTGTCGAGTTTCTGACCGTGTGATACGCCAACAAAGATGACCTGGGCTTCATCTTGCAAAAAAGCACGCAAGAATGATTCTTTCTCTGGTGTGTCAAAGACCTCTTCCAGAAGGGCGTCGTAATCGTCTGCAAAGATCAATACACCCCGGGTTTCCTCGCCGGTATCTTTGGGCTGCATGGCAATCGTCAGAAAGTCGTGGATTTTGTCTTTCCAAAGTTTTTTGACCGGTCTTTCCGCGATTGCTGCAAGGTTTGCCGGAATGATGCTGCCGGTGATGGATGAGATAAGGCTATCAAAGATTCCCCCAACAGTGCCGTAGACGCGCGCATGGTGATTGAGCCTGACGATCCTCAAATCAGGATGTTCGTCACGCAGAATTTGCATAATGCATGTGCTTAAGCGCGCAGTTGCGGCGCGATCAGGACCGTGGATCAAAAAATGCTGGCGTGCCCCAGGTTTTCCAAGTGCTGTGATTTGATGTCGGATCTCTGACATCAGTATCGCCGCGTGCGACCTTAGTGGGGGCGAGAGGGTGCGCGGCGCCCATGCATGGTTGAGCGCATCAAGATCGTCATTTGACTGTGTGGTCATGACTTTGCACCGTACCGACGATCAAGCCTAATACCGACAATCCGATCTCCAAACTGATAGGACCCGTGTTCCTCTTCGACAATGAAAGCATCTTCGCGCAGGATCTCGGTGAAGTCCGAGAGGTTTTTTCCGGTGATACCGGCTACGTCCAGTTCTTGCTCAAGGTCTGGGCGGCTGATGGCGCCGTCTTGATGAATTTTTCTCAACAGGGTCGATGCGATCTCTGGCCACCTTTCGCCAAAAGCCTGCAAACGTGCTAGACGCTTGTCGAATTGATTCAGGAGTGACAC
This sequence comes from uncultured Paracoccaceae bacterium, assembly GCA_937884725.1. Taxonomy (GTDB): domain Bacteria; phylum Pseudomonadota; class Alphaproteobacteria; order Rhizobiales; family Amorphaceae; genus Acuticoccus. Next base: position 1,303 of record CAKZYH010000476.1, on the reverse strand, counting down.
CTCAAACTGTTTACGCATTTTCGGCATGACTTTCTCGTTGAGCTTTTCAATGAGGACTTCGTCTTTGGGACGGTACTCTTTGGGCGCAGCGAGAAGCGCCTCCATTTTGAGAAGCAATAGAACTTCTTGGAGATAGCTCGGATAGAATTCTATTGAAGCATCGATGACAGCAGCTCGGACGGCATCCGACCATCCGTCGATCCGATGCCCCTTCGCGGCCGCATCCAGAAATTTTTCGCCTCGTCCTGGTTCAGCGGGCCGACATAGATGCCAGGCGCGTCATTGTTGTGATCGCGGGCAATATCGTGGCGACGCAGGAAGCCTGCCATACCAATGGATCCGCAAAGCACCTGAGACATGATTTGGGAGTCCTGTCGCCAACGGCGCAGTGTGGCCAGGATGTCAATCACGTTCTCCTTGGAGGCCCCCTTATCCATCTGGTCTGAAAGGAAGAAGGGCAGTTCGTCTATAAAGACGAAGACCTTGCCATCGTGTTTGCGCAACAGTCCTTCGACGGTTTGGGTGAGTGGTTCCCAAAAGTCGCGGAAATCGTTTTCGATGCTCTTTGTATCAACTGGCTCATTTTTGAGGACGCCCGCGACTTGCTTCAAGGCGCCAGTCAGGGACCCGTTGTTTGCCCATGCAGTGGAGATCTTGTCACGGAGGCTTGGTTCAAGGTCCCGAACAAGATCTACAAGCAGCCGACCAGGTCCTGACATGCCCTCAGTGTTGAGAAAGATGCAGGTATGGCCTTTGGTTCTGAGGTGGCGGGCCACCTCCTTCATAATCGAGGATTTGCCGATCCTTCGGAGACCAAAAAGGGATGCGCTTCCGCCATTTTCGAGCCTAGAGACAAGTTCTACCACCTCTCTAGGGCGGTTCCAGAAGGCCTCGCCTTCAACGGGAACGCCGGCTTTAGGTTCAATAAGCCTTTTTTCTTCAATAAGTTGAGCGATATTTTCGGCTGTCATCTGTATCTAGCGCCTTTCGTATATACGATATTTGTATATACCAAAATCGCATAATCTTCAAGTGAGAGAGCGAAGCCTGGTCTGAGGTTCATACATCGCGCGGTATCGGTCAATGTGGGCTCAATGCAGGTCTTTAAAGCGTGTCCAGACCGCCCCGTGAACAGACGCCTCGCGTGTGGCCGGATTTTGGCGCGGAGCGCCAAAACCGGGCCTTGCCCGTCGGAGTATAGGAACGGGTCGCATAGAGAAAAGCTGACATTCGCGCGCCGGAACGTAGGATCAGATCCAATTCTCAGTTTTCAGCGTCGGCACACGGCCAAACTCAGCTGTGT
>CAKZYH010000475.1 GCA_937884725.1 uncultured Paracoccaceae bacterium | reverse complement strand
TCCCACGCCGCGCGCTCGGCGGCGTCAAGGTCGGTGTAGTGGGCTGGGATCGGGCCGCCGTCCATAACGGAAAGATTCCTTCAGTCGAGCTTCGGGGCGGGATGACGATCGAGCTTTTGGGTGCGGCGCTCCTCAAGTTCCTCTTCGATTTTGGCGAGCATCGCCTCAGCATCCTCAGGTGTGCGGCCGCGGCGAATGGCCCGTTCCGCAAGCCGCTTTTGGTTCAAGAGCTCGCGAAACGTAAAGGCGCCCAGCGCAGTGTCGCGCCGGGAAATGCCCGTTAGCGGCACGTGTCCGTCTCGCATGTCGGTGCGCCCCAGTGGCGAACAGCAAGCCGCTGAAAGCGCGGACGCAACTTTAAAAACCCCGCATAGACAACGTCCAGCGCGTGGCGGATGACGGGAAGCCCCGCAACCCGCCCCAGCGTGCGAAAGCCCCGCGAGCCGCGCCACAGCGCCGCGAACGCCCCGGCGCCGTCATGCAGTGTCGCCCCTTCGCGCACGTGAAAGCGCGCCATCGCCTGCTCGGCCGTCAGGTCCGCCGGCACATTGCGCGGGTCCGACACGTCGACAAACTCGGCCTCCGACCGGCGGCGATAGATGGAAATCTCGCGCACGCAAAGCGGGCAGGAGCCGTCATAATAAACTTTCAGGTCAGTCACGATTGCCCATCCTTTCCATCACTTGGCTGGCGCGCATGAACATCTGCCCAAACGTGGACCGCGCGAACGCAACACCGGTAAACGCGCCGGCTGACACCGGGCCGATGACCACCGTCGTCTGCCGGCCGAGCGCAGACAGCGTTTCGCTCGCGACCTTGTCAGGCGACATGGCGCCCGGCATCGCGCCGCCCTTAAAGCCCGCGCGGCTACCGAACTCGGTTTTCACCGCGCCGGGGCAGGAGGCCAAAATGTCGATGGGCTTGTCCGCCAGCTCGGCTGCAAAGCTTTCGGTGAACGACAGCACCATCGCCTTCGACGCGGCGTAGGTGGCCAGCGTCGGCACCGGAATAAAGGCGGCGGAGGAGGCCACATTGATGAGCCCCGCGCGCTGATCGGTGCGCTCGGCCTGCGCGATCATGCCGGGCACCAGCTTGTGGGTCAGCTCCAGCACAGCCTCAATGTTCACGCGGAGCGTCGTGCGGTGCTTTTCAAAGTCGGCGGCGAGAAAATCGCCGTACTCGCCAAGCCCAGCATTGTTGATGACAAGGTCGCAGCCCGCAGCCTCCGCCGCGCCGATCACCTGGTCGAGCTCACCGACCTTGGTGAGGTCAGCGACCACCGTCTCGGCGCGATCGCCGAGCTCTGCGCGCAAAATGGCAAGCTTGTTCTCATCCCGCCCGGTGAGGATGACGTGCGTCTCCTCGGGCAGCGCCCGGGCAAAGGCTTCACCGATCCCGCCGGTTGCCCCTGTAATCAGGGCACACTTGGGCGCAGGCCGTTCGCCGTGGATCGCATCTTTCAGTCGATTTCTCATGATACCACCCATGTACGGCGGGCCGCTGCGATGTCGATTGTGTGCGGCGACCCGTCCAGCCGCGCGCCGCGTTTACAGTTTCGCTTCAACGGCATCCCAGAACATGCCCGAAACGTCAGGCCCGCCCAGCTTCTCCACCGCGCGAATGCCCGTCGGCGAGGTCACGTTAATCTCCGTCAGCATCCCGTCGATCACATCAAGACCCGCAAAGGTGATGCCAACTTCAGCAAGGCGCGGACCGACCCGCTCGCAAATCTCCCGCTCCCGCGCCGACAAATCGGTCGTCTTGGCAGCCCCGCCGCGCACCATGTTGGAGCGAATTTCCCCCGGCGGCGGCACGCGGTTGATGGCGCCCGCAAACTCGCCCTCGATCAGAATGACCCGCTTGTCGCCCTCGGTCACCCGCGGCAAGAACTGCTGGATGACGGCGGGTTCGCGAAACACGCTGTCAAACAGGTCAAGGAGCGAGGTCCGGTTCGCATCATCGGCGGTGGACTTAAATACCGCCGCGCCGCCGTTGCCGTACAGCGGCTTGATCACAAGGTCCGGATAGTCCTTGGCAAACTCTTTGATCGCCTCGCGGTCGCGCGTGATCAGCGTAGCCGGCATCAGATCGGCAAACTCAACCACAAACAGCTTCTCGGGCGCGTTACGCACCCCCGCCGGATCGTTGACCACCAGCGTATCGGCCATCTCCAAAAGGTGGGTGGAGGTGACGTACGCCATGTCAAACGGCGGGTCCTGGCGCAGAAGCACCACGTCGATGTCGGCGAGCGCAGTCGCCTCAGCGGGGCCGAGCGTTGCGTGGTTCCCCACCTCATCGCGCACGGTCAGCGGCTCCAGGCGCGAATAGACCGCACCATCGCGCAGCGTCAGCCGGTCGGGATGCGTGTGAAACAGTGTATGGCCGCGCCGCTGGGCCTCCAGAAGGAGGGCGAAAGTGCTGTCGCCGGCAATGTTGATGTTCTGGATGGGGTCCATCTGGACGGCGACGGTGGCCATAAAAGTCTCCTGGCGATGGGCAAGCACATCGGCCGTGCACCGCCGAATAGCAAGCTCAAGCGCCGTCTTTCAGTGCTAGGGCACGTTTATAAAGCGTGCGGCGGTCTGCGCCGGTTGCTTTGGCCACCTCGCCAGCGGCGGCGCTCACGCTCTGGCCGGCGAGCGCACTGCGCAAAAGTGCGTCCAGCGTCTCAACATCGGGAAGCGCTGGCGCGGAGGGCGGCGCCACGAGGATCACGATTTCCCCTTTCGTTGGCTCGGCGGCGAATCGGGCGGCCAATTCAGGCAGCGTGCCCCGCTCCACAGTCTCAAAACGTTTGGTGAGTTCGCGCGCGACGGCCGCCTCGCGCGGACCCAACACCTCCGCCATAGCCGCCAGCGTGTCCCCGAGGCGGTGGGGCGCTACATAGAGGGCCAACGTGGCTTGCACCTGCGCGATGGCATTGAGCTGACGCGCCCGGGCGCCGGCCTTAGCGGGCAAAAAACCCTCAAACAGCACCCGATCGGTCGGAAGACCGCACACCGACAAAGCCGCCGTCAGCGCCGACGGGCCGGGAATGGCGTGGACAGCGTGGCCGCTATCCCGCGCCTCGCGCACCAGCCGAAAGCCGGGATCGGAAATCAGCGGCGTCCCCGCATCGCTCACCAGCGCCACAGCCTCCCCCCCAGCAAGTCGCGCCAAGAGCTTCGGCCGCTGACCCGCAGCCCCATGCTCGTCGTACCGGACCAGTGGCGCACGGATGCCGTAGTGCTGCAGCAGGCGGCCGGTGTGGCGGGTGTCCTCCGCGGCGACGGCGTCGGCTGCGGCCAGCGTGTGCAGGGCGCGCAAGGTGATGTCGGCCAAATTGCCGATGGGCGTTGCAACAATGTAGAGCCCCGGCGCGAGCGATGCGGCCGACATTTGTGTGCCATTGATGAGAAAGCGGCCCTCAGCCATGGGCCAGCCCGTTGCGGCGCCTGATTTCAGTGATAGTAAATTTCGCCATGAGGACTTCTACATCATACGCTCAGGTGCGCGCGCTCGCTGTGCTCTTCGCAGCGCTTTTCTTGGCATCGTGCATCGGCATCCCCGGCGCAGACAATCGCGGGCCGACGGCGATCGTCACCGAAGCGCCGCTATCGGGTGTTCCGCAGGGCCAAGTGATCGGCGACGGCGCCGTCACGGTCGCCATGCTCGTGCCCATGACCGCCGGGGGCAGCGCAAGCGGCCTTGCCCAAAGCTTCGTCAACGCGGCCGAGCTCGCCATGAACGAGGTGACGACGGACAATATCCGCATCGTGGTGCGCGATACCCGCGGCGAAACCGACACTGCACGCCTTGCGGCCGAGGCGGCGGTCACCGAAGGCGCGCAGCTCATCCTGGGCCCCGTGTTCTCGCCCGCCGTTGCGGGGGCCGCAGACGCTGCCCGCGCCGCCGGTATCCCCGTGATCGCGTTCTCCACCGATGCGAGCGTTGCCGGGCGTGGCGTCTATCTCCTCTCGTTCCTGCCACGGCAGGATGCGAGCCGGATCGTTCGCTACGCCATCCGCCAAGGCGGTCGCTCGGCGTTTGCCGCGATGGTCCCGGACAACGGCTACGGCATCGTCTCGGAAGCTGCGTTCCGCGAGGCTGTGGCGGCGGCGGGCTCCCGCGTGGTCGGGGTGGAGCGCTACACCCCAGAAACGCTAACCACGGCAGCGCAGGCGCTCAGCGGACGCGGCGCGTTCGATGCCCTCTTTGTGCCCAACGGCGGCAACGACCCGGCGGCGGTCGCGAACGCGACGCGCAACGTTGGGATCACTGCGCAACTCTTAGGCTCGGGCCAGTGGGACAACCAAGCGGTTCGCAACGACGCCGCCCTCGTCGGCGCAGTCTATCCAGGGCCGAAAGAGGGCGGATTTGCCGACTTCGCCCGCCGCTACCAGGCCGCGTTCGGGGCTGAGCCGCCGCGTACGGCCTCGCTGATCTACGATGCGGCGCTCCTCGCCAACGGCCTTGTGGGGGCGCGCGGGCCGGGCGCGTTCCGGCCGCAGTCGCTGGAGGGGCGCGAAGGCTTCATCGGCATTGATGGGATTTTCCGCTTTAACAGCAGCGGCCTCTCTGAGCGGGGGCTTGCGGTCTACGAGGTCCAGGCCGGCGGCGGGGCACGGGTTGTCGCGCCGGCGCCCACCGCCTTCGGGCAGTAGGAATAATGGCCAACGTCCTCATCGTGATGTCGGGCGGGATCGCGGCCTACAAGGTGCTCGATCTCATCCGCCGGCTGCGCGAGCGGGGGCACACAACGCCTGTGGTGATGACCGAGGCCGCGCAGCGTTTCGTCACCCCCCTGTCGGTGGGAGCCTTGTCCAACGCGCCGGTGCTCACGGAGTTGTGGGACTTGGACCGCGAGCGCGAAATCGGCCACATCCGCCTCGCCCGCAGCGCCGACGTGGTGCTGGTGGCACCCGCCAGTGCTGACTTTTTGGCGCGCATGGCCCACGGGCTGGCGGATGACCTGGCGACCGCAGTGCTCCTCGCAACGGGCGCACCGGTGGTGGTCGCGCCGGCGATGAACCCGTTTATGTGGGAGCACCCGGCGACACAACGCTCCGTGGCGCAGCTGACGGCCGATGGCGTGCGCACCGTCGGGCCTGAGGCTGGCGAGATGGCTGAGCGGAACGAAGCGGGCGTCGGCCGTCTTGCCGAAACCAGCGCCCTCATAGCAGCCGTTGAGGAGGCGCTCGGCGCAGACAGGCCGCTTGCGGGCCGCCATGTGCTTGTTACCAGCGGGCCGACCCACGAGCCCATCGATCCGGTGCGCTACATCGCCAACCGCTCATCCGGGCGGCAGGGGCACGCCATCGCCGCAGCTGCCGCGCGGGCAGGGGCGACGGTGACGCTTGTTAGCGGGCCGGTCCGGCTCGCGGATCCTGCTGGCGTCGAGACCCACCACGTGGAGAGCGCGCGGGATATGCTGGGGGCCGTGGAGCGCGCCCTGCCCGCGGATGCGGCCGTGTTCGCTGCCGCTGTCGCAGACTGGCGCGTGAACGCTGCTGCACAAAAGTTGAAGAAGGGCAGCGGTCCACTGCCGACACTGGAGCTGACTGAGAACCCAGACATTTTGGCGACTGTTAGCCGCTCACCGCAGCGCCCAACCCTGGTGGTGGGCTTTGCCGCCGAGACTGAGCACGTGCTTCCCAACGCGCGGGCGAAACTGGAGCGCAAAGGCTGCGATTGGATTGTGGCCAACGACGTCTCCCAAGGCGTATTCGGGGCCGAGACCAACACCGTGCATCTGGTGAGCGCCGCCGGCGTCGAAGACTGGCCGACGGCGGGCAAGGACGAGGTCGCCGCGAAGCTCGTGGCACGGATCGCGGAGGCGTTGAGCGGCGCATGATGAACGTTCCGATTATGGCGCTCCCCCACTGCGCCGCCATCCCAGCCTACGCGACCGGTGAGGCGGCGGGGCTCGATCTGGCGGCGGCCGTTCCTGAGGATGCGCCGATCACGCTGGCGCCGCTTGGCCGTGCGGCGGTGCCGGCAGGATTTGCGATGGCGCTGCCGGTGGGCTTCGAAGCTCAGGTCCGGCCCCGCAGCGGACTTGCAGCGAAGCACGGGGTGACGGTGCTCAACGCGCCGGGCACCATCGATTCGGATTATCGCGGCGAGGTCAAAGTGCTCCTCGTCAACCTCTCGGACGCGCCGTTCACGATCCGCCGGGGCGAGCGGATCGCGCAAATGGTGATTGCGCCCGTGACGATCGTCGCCTTGGTCGCCACCGACGCGCTCCCCGAAACCGCGCGCGGTGAGGGGGGCTTTGGCTCCACAGGCACGTGAGCCCTGAGGAGATCGAGCGATATGCGCGCCACCTCGTGCTCCGCGATGTGGGCGGTCCGGGGCAGGCAAAGCTGAGGGCCGCGCGCGTCGTCGTTGTTGGCGCAGGTGGGCTTGGCTCTCCGGTCATCACCTATCTCGCCGCCGCGGGCGTCGGTACCATCGTTGTGGTGGACGACGATGTCGTGTCGCTCTCCAACCTCCAGCGGCAAATTCTGCACGGGACGCCCGATGTGGGACTGCCCAAGACTGATAGCGCCGAGGCTGCGGTGGGGCGCCTCAATCCGAACGTGCGCGTCGTGAAAGAGGCGATGCGGCTTAGCGCCGACAACGCGATGCGGCTGGTGGCGGGCGCCGATGTGGTGGTCGACGGCGTCGATAATGCGGCGACCCGGGCTATCCTCGCGCGCGCGTGCGTGGATGCGCGTGTCCCGCAGGTCAGCGGCGCAGTGGCGGGTTTTTCAGGCCAGGTCACGACGTTTGCGCCGAACGATCATGGGCCGGGCTACAGCGATCTTTATCCCGATCCGCCTCCCGACGACCTCCAGGAGGAGTGCGCGGTCGCGGGGATCCTGGGTGTTGTCACCGGGGTCATCGGCACGCTCCAGGCCAACGAGGCTCTGAAAATCATTCTGGGCGTTGGGGAGCCGCTTTATGGCCGGCTTTTACTGTTTGATGCCCGCGCCGCCTCGTTCGACGTCATTGGCTATGGACGATAGCCGGGTGGTTGACATCGAAAGGTGTTTTCACCGGAGGAGGCCCGTTCGCGATCGTGTCGGCAACGTACTCATCGCTCAACGCGAACAGTTCCACAGGCTCTGACACGCCCGCCAACAGGTGCGACCCCAGCGGACGAAACGCCGGCCGCCCTTGCGCGATAGCGTCGGTGACGATGACCGGCACGTGAAACTTTTTGGTGAGTCGCTCCATCCGAGCGACCTTGTTCACTGAGCCGCCGATCACCGAGAACGTGAGCCGGGTCGGAATGCCGATATTGCCGTAGACGACGTCGCCGATGTCGATGGCGAGCCCCATAACGTCAGCGACGCTGTCGGTCGGCCCCAGAATATCGGCATGCTTGTGGCGTAGCTCTTCCAGTTTGCTGAGCGCAGTGAGTGTCGCTTGTCGGCCGCGCTCAACGCCATTGTCGGTGAGCGGGAAAATTGCGAGCACGGCATCGCCGATAAAGTCCAAAATGTCGCCGCCAGCCTCTTCGACCGGCCCGGCGGTCGCGGCGAAAAAGTCGTTCAAAAACGCGATATAGCGTTCAGTGCCGAGCGCTTCGCACAGCGATGTGGACCGGCGCAGATCGCAATACCAAATGGCGGCGGTGACCGTTTCGCCTTCACCGCGCATCATCTGCCCTCCCAGCACGCGGCGCCCGGCGCCGCGAGCCAGATAAGTGGCGAGCAACGTTTCAGTGGTCTCGCTGAGGAGCGCGGTGCGGGCGGTCAGAGACAACATGAAGCGCAGGCGCTCCAGGACTGCCTTTTCTTCTTCGCTGAAGCCCGTTGGACAATCGCTGCAAAAACTGAGCACAAGGCCGCTTGCAGGAATGTCGAGCCGAGCCGTCTCGGCCTGAAACCCCACCGAAAACAGCAAATACTCAGTGTGTCCCTCGTCGAAAAGCTCGGTGAGGATGGGATACTCGGCGCGCTGGTGCGGATCGGTGAGGTCAGAGCGCAGGAAGGGCACCTGCTGGGTGAGCATGTAGTAGATCGGCGAGTTTAAAAACTCGTCGCTCTCGGCCGCGTCCTCGTGGGTGAAGCGCTGGTGGCTGACGCCGGACGCGGCCAACCAGAGAAATTGCTGCGCGAACCAGACCGGATCGATGAGGCGCCACGAAATCGACGCGCGCGACAGCGACACGCCCCCAGAGCGCAGCGCCGTGCAGCATTCCTCGAAAGCCTCGCCGAAAGGGCGGGCGTAAAGCGCGCTGACTGCGAGGAGCTCCTCGCATTTCGCGATGACTGAGTTGCGGTCCAAAACGCCTCCCGGGCCCTAGCTGGACCCGTGGCAGTGTTTGAATTTCTTGCCTGAACCGCAAGGGCAGGGCGTATTGCGGCTGACTTTGCCCCAGGTCGCGGGGTCCGCCGGGTTGCGCTCCGCCGCGCTTTTGCGCGCTTGGCGTGGCTCGCGCACCGCCAGCTCCCCGTCGTCCACAAACCCGCCATCGTTTTCGGCGAACGGGTCCATCAGGCTGGCGTCGTATTCTTCGTCGTCATCTTCGGGCAGCATCGGGGGCGGATCGCCAATGCGAAGCTCAATGCGTGACAAATGCGTGGTGACGACGCTGCGAAGCTCGTCGAGCAGCGCTTCGAACAGCTGGAACGCCTCGGTTTTGTACTCCTGAAGCGGGTCGCGCTGCGCGGTCGCACGGAACCCGATAACCGAGCGCAGGTGATCAAGCGTTGCAATGTGCTCGCGCCACAAATGGTCGAGCGTTTGAAGCAGGATCGTCTTCTCCACCTGGCGCCAAACATCGTGCCCGTAGGTGGCGACCTTGCGCGCCGCAGCCTCGTCGGCAGCCTTTTTCAGCCGCTCGCGAATTTCTTCGTCCGCAATGCCCTCTTCGTCCGCCCAGTCTTTAATGGGCAGGTCGAGGTCGAAAATCTCCTTGGAGGCCTCGGTCAGTCCTGCCGTATCCCACTGTTCGGGGTAGGCTTTTTCCGGAATGTGCTTGGCCACCAGCGCTTCGATAACGTCGTAGCGCATGTCGGTGATGGTCTCGCGCACACTATCTTCGCGCATCAGCTCGCGGCGTTGATCGAACACCACTTTGCGCTGGTCGTTCATCACATCGTCGTACTTGAGGATGTTTTTGCGCTGGTCGAAGTTGCGCGCCTCGACCTTTTGCTGGGCCTTTTCCAGCGCCCTGTTGATCCACGGGTGGACGATGGCCTCGCCCTCTTCCAGCCCCAGGCGGCGCAGCATCCCGTCCATCTTGTCCGACCCGAAGATGCGCATGAGGTCATCTTCAAGCGACAAGTAAAAGCGGGAGCGGCCGGGGTCGCCCTGGCGGCCAGAGCGGCCGCGCAGCTGGTTATCGATCCGCCGGCTTTCGTGCCGCTCGGTGGCAAGCACAAATAGGCCACCTGCATCGAGCGCTTTCTTTTTCATCTCTTCGGCGCGGCTGCGGATCGCCCCTTCCTTCGCCGCGCGGTCCGGGTCGTCACCGCCCTGCGAATCGACGGGGCCAAGCTCCTCACGGATCAGCATGTCCGCGTTGCCGCCCAGCTGAATGTCGGTGCCGCGGCCGGCCATGTTCGTGGCGATGGTGATCGCCCCCGGAATGCCGGCCTGGGAAATGATTTTGGCTTCCTGCTCGTGGAAGCGCGCGTTCAGCACTTGGAAGGTTGGCTTGCCGCCCTTCGTCTCGCCCACGTGCGCGGCCGCGTGCGGCACCGTCACATCGCTCTGACGGAACCCGTCTTTCTTCAAGCGCTCGGCGAGCTGCTCTGACTTTTCGATGCTCGTGGTGCCGACCAGGATCGGCTGACCCTTGTCGTGCGCCTCGTGGATGCACTCCAGGATCGCTTTGTACTTCTCGTCCTGCGTGCGGAAGACTTGGTCGTCTTCGTCCTCGCGGGCGATGTCCCGGTTGGTCGGGATCGACACCACGTCGAGCTTATAAATGTCCATGAACTCCTCCGCCTCGGTGGCGGCGGTGCCCGTCATGCCGGCAAGCTTGTCGTACATGCGGAAATAGTTCTGGAACGTGATCGACGCGAGCGTCTGGTTCTCCGGCTGGATCGGCTGGCGCTCTTTCGCCTCCAGCGCCTGGTGCAGGCCCTCGCCATAGCGGCGGCCTGGCATCATGCGGCCGGTGAACTCATCGATGATGATCACCTCGCCACTTTTGACGATGTAGTCCTTGTCGCGCTGAAAAAGCTTGTGCGCGCGAAGGCCTTGCTGGAGGTGGTGTACCACCGACACGTTCTCGACGTCGTAGAGAGAATCGCCCTTCAAGAGCCCGGCTTCAGCGAGCAGCCCTTCCAGCTTCTCGTTGCCCGCCTCGGTGAACGTGGCGGTCCGCAGCTTCTCGTCGATCTCGTAGTCATCGGCGACAAGGTGCGGGATGAATGTGTCTACCTTGTTGTAAAATTCGGTGCGGTCTTCCAGCGGGCCAGAGATGATAAGCGGCGTGCGCGCCTCATCGATAAGAATAGAATCCACTTCATCGACGATCGCGAAGGCATGATCGCGCTGCGTCATCAGCTTGATGTCTGACTTCAAATTGTCGCGCAGGTAGTCGAAGCCGTACTCGTTGTTGGTGCCGTAGGTGATGTCGGCGGCGTAGGCGGCGCGGCGCTCCAGATCGGTGCGGCCGTGGACGATGGTGCCGACCTCAAGACCCAAAAAGCGGTAGATCTGGCCCATCCATTCGGCGTCGCGTTCGGCGAGGTAGTCGTTCACCGTCACCACGTGGACGCCGCGACCCGATAAGGCATTGAGATAACAGGCGAGCGTGGCGACGAGCGTTTTGCCTTCACCGGTCTTCATTTCCGCGATAGAGCCTTCGTTGAGCACCATCCCGCCAATCAGCTGCACATCGTAGTGCCGCTGGCCGAGCGCGCGCTTGGCAGCCTCCCGCACCGTGGCGAAAGCGGGGATCAAAAGGTCGTCAATTGGCTTGCCGTTGGCGGCTTCGGCTTTGAAATCCAGCGTCTTTTGCCGCAGGGCATCATCATTAAGCTTCTGAAAGTCGGCTTCGGCAGCGTTGATTGCATCAACGCGGCTGCGATAGCCCTTCACACGACGGTCGTTCGCCGAACCGAAGAAACGTTTAGAGAGGGAGCCGAGCATCCGGTTTCCTTGAGCGTAAAGCGGGGCGGCGCGCGGCAAGAATTGAGCCGTCGGGCGCGTCCCGGAGATATGTTTGCCCCTGGGCCGCGTGTCAAACCGCGCTTGCCCCACATTCAGCGAAGGCCACCCATGAAACACCATGCCATCGCGGCATTGCTCGCCGCCAGTCTCGCCGTTCCGGCGCTGGCCCAATCACCGGCTCCCACCGCTGACGACGGGAATTCGGTCCTCGCCACCGTCAACGGCCTCGAGGTCACGGCGGCCGACGTCGCCTTCGGTCTTGAAACGCTAGGCCAGGCGTTGGAGCGCTTTCCTGAAGCGCAGCGCCCGCAAATGGTGCTCGATCTGATGATCGACATGCACCTTCTCGCAGACGCGGCGCAAAAGGCCGGCATCGGCGATAACCCCATCGTCGAGCAGCGCACCGACTACTACCGCACGCAGACGCTGCGCGACCTCTACATGGAGGATATCATTTCCCGCGATGTCACTGAGGACGCAGTGCGGGAGCGCTATGAGACCGAGGCGGCACAGGTGGAGCCGCGCAAGGAAGTCAGCGCCCGGCACATTCTGGTCGCCGATGAGGACCTCGCGAAGGACCTTATCGCTCAGCTCAACGACGGCGGCGATTTTGCGGCCCTTGCTGAAGAGCACAGCATGGACCCTGGCTCCAAAGCCCGCGGCGGATCGCTAGGCTTCTTTGGCCAAGGCCAGATGGTGAAGCCCTTCGAAGATGCCGCCTTTGCGTTGGAGCCCGGCCAAGTCACGCCTGAGCCCGTGCAGTCGCAGTTCGGCTTCCACGTCATCCAAGTTGACGATACCCGCGTCAGCGAAGTGCCGGGCTTCGACCAGGTGGGCGGGCGCATCCGCGACATCATGATCCGCGAGGCCTTCATGGCTGAGCTCGAGCGCCTGAAGGAAGACGCCGAAATCGAGCGCATGGTGCCGACGCCGCAATGACGGACGTCTCACCGTTTGCGCCGGCAAGTGTGAGCGAGCCGGTCCCAATCGCGGGGGTCCGGCTTGCAACGGCGATGGCCGGCATCAAGGTCGCCGGCCGCAAAGACGTGGCTCTCATGGCGTTCGATGAGGGGACCAGCGTTGCGGGGGTGCTCACGCGCTCGCGCTGCGCCTCCGCGCCCGTGGAGTGGTGCAAGGCGCGGCTTCCCGCCGGTGCGGCGCGCGCGCTTCTGGTGAATTCTGGCAACGCCAACGCCTTTACCGGACAGCGCGGGGCCGACGCGGCACGGCTTTCGGCCGAGCTTGCCGCAACGGCGCTTGGTATCTCGCCGGACGAGGTCTTTTTGGCATCCACCGGCGTGATCGGTGCGCCGCTGTCGGCGACCGCGTTTGCGGGCGTCATGGACGGCCTGTCCGGCGATCTGTCGCCGACGGGGTGGGCGGACGCCGGTCGCGCGAGCATGACCACCGATACCTTCCCCAAGGTCGCGAGCCGAACAGTCACGCTCGCCGGCGGATTGGTGCGCATCAACGGGATCGCCAAGGGCGCCGGCATGATCGCGCCCGACATGGCGACCATGCTGTCGTTCGTGGCGACCGACGCCGCGATCCCCGCCCAAGAGTTGCAATCCATGCTCCGTGTGGGCGCCAACGCCTCCTTCAACCGCGTCACGGTCGATTCCGACACATCAACATCCGACACCCTGCT
>CAKZYH010000474.1 GCA_937884725.1 uncultured Paracoccaceae bacterium | reverse complement strand
CCGCGGCGGGTGAAGATGTCGTGATAGTTCAGCGAACACGCCTTCACCTTCACGATGACCTCTCCTGGCCCCGCGGTTGGCTCTGGGTAATTGGCCTCGAACACAAGGTTCTCGGGTCCACCGTGTTCGTGAATGACGACGGCTCGCATCAAAGTCTCCTGGTTGGTTTCCGTGCGGCGCTGTTGGCGTGCTCGGTGCGCGTGTCGCTGCGGACTTCGCGCCGTTTCAAAAAAGCTGGTCCTGCCAGTTTGGGAGGCAAGTTGTATTTTGCCCTTTTCTTAAACAGGCATGGCGACTATGCGCGTGCCCGCGCAGTCGATGGCGGGGGCCGCTCCGGGGCCGTGGTGCACCTCAAAGCCTCGTTCGGCCCAAAGCGTTGCCGTTGCGGCAGGATCGTCACAGCCGAGCCAATAGGCTGACATGACTGGGATATCGGGTGTCGGCGCATTTCCTGTGAGGCTGGCTGCGGCCTTCTGGTCGGCGAGGATGATGCTGCCGCGCGCCAACGCAAAGCGCACAACCGACCCGTCGCGCTCTGTGGGGGTGAGGCCGAAGAAGCGCTCGAACCGGCCGGACGCCTCGGCCACGTCCTCGACCACGACAAGTGCCGATTGGAGGGTAGCTGCGCCGTTCGCGTGGGTGAGGTAGCGCTCCTGCCAGAGGGCATCGGGCGTGTAGTGGGTGAGGTACTGGATCCGCCCCTCTGGCATCTGGCCGGGCTGCAGGCGCAGGACTGTGAAGCGCAGTTCGGCGTCGGTTCCGTCGTCGCAGTCCACGACGCGGCGGAGTTTTACTGGCTCTTGCAGTGCGAACGATTGACCGGCGAGCGCGTCCGCTTTGGCCGCGGTATCGGTGACCGCGAAGGCGAGGAGATGGGTGCCGGTGTAGCGCGAAATGGCAGCATTCATTTGCGCGGCGAGTGGGGTGTCCTCCCCGGTCGGTGTGAGGATTTCCAGATAGCCCTCGCGCAGCATGATGCAGCGATTTCCAGTCCCTGCCGGACCGTGCTGGGTGCGCTGGGGCGTGAAGGGCGTGAGGGTGAAGCCTGCCCGCTCCAGATCAGCGCTCGCGGCCGAGATGTCGGGCACGAAGTGGGCGAGGTGATCGAAGAACACTTCGTCGGGCCGTTCGGGAAGTTGGCGCCAGGCGTTTGCGTGGATGGTCATCGCGGTGCGCGCCCCGCGGCACGGGTGCTGAGCGCGCGATAAGGGCGCGGCGGAGACGCGGGACTTTTGCAAAGGACGCTCAAGGGCTCGTTGCTCCTCAACTCGGACAGCGAGACAACGTTTGTCGCTAGAATGGAATTATAGGTCTGCGGGCTGGGTATGACTTTGCTAGATTCTGCTTAATCGCGTGAATTTGAGCAATCACGTTGCGCGGTTGCGCGCCAACTGAGATGGCGTTTCCTAAGCCTTCCGTGTTCTCAGCATGTTTTGGCGAATGCTGCGCGGCTTGGCTGGCGGGGCGTAGCACGTGGCCACGGCATCCTGCTGGCAGGTCTGTGTTCGTCCCGAAACGAGCGCTACTGGGGGTCCGAGCTGGGGGCCGCCAAGGGGCGAGTGGTTGTGGGGGGCAGCGCCTTGGAGGCTTTTCGGCCCGCGATCGCAAGGCGGCTCCTTACGCCTTCGAGTTGAGCGTCGGCGAGCGACAGTTCGGCATCGAGCGCTGCCGCTTTGGCTGCCCGCGGTGGGGAAAGCCCGGCGATCAGTGCGTAGACGGCGGGCGTCAGAAACAACGTGACAATGGCGGCGAGGCCGAGGCCTCCAAACACCACCCAACCGATGGCAGAGCGGGCCTCCGCCCCCGGTCCCTCGGACAAAATCAGCGGCAAGCCGGCAAGGACGGTGGAGGCCAACGTCATGGCGATGGCCCGGAGCCTCGTCTGCGCAGCCTGGGCCGCTGCGTCGTGCACCCCGATGCCTTGGTCGCGCAGCTGATCGGCGAACTCCACCAGCAGGATGCCGTTCTTGGCCATGATGCCAATCAGCATGAGCACGCCGATCTGGCTGTAGATGTTGATCGTGGTGCCGGTGAGCCAGAGCGCGAAGACGGCCGCGGCGACGCCGAACGGGACTGTGATCATGATGACGGCTGCGGACGTCAGGCTTTCAAACTGTGCCACCAACACCAGGAAGATCACCACAAGGGCGATCAGGAAGGTGAGCAAGAGGTCTGACGATGTTTCCTCAAGCGTTGCCGCTTCGCCCAAGAAGAGGAGGCCGATATCGCCTGGCAGGGTCGTTTCGGCGAGGGTGCGAACACTCTCGACGGCCGCTTGGAGCGGAAGTGAAGGATCGAGCGAGGCGTCAATTTCGATGGCGCGTCGCTGGCCTTGGCGATCGAGTTCGGCCGCAACGCCTTGCTCGCTGAAATTGACCAGCTGAATGAGCGGGACGAGGACGCCGCTGTCGGAACGTA
Organism: uncultured Paracoccaceae bacterium; assembly: GCA_937884725.1. Taxonomy (GTDB): domain Bacteria; phylum Pseudomonadota; class Alphaproteobacteria; order Rhizobiales; family Amorphaceae; genus Acuticoccus. The sequence continues at coordinate 29,630 of CAKZYH010000474.1, read as the reverse complement.
CCGACAGATTGAGAAGGTCAGCCGGGTCGCGCACCGCCCCAGCGGACGACTGAAGCATGACCGGCACGGCCTGATCGTCGATGGTGATCTCGGCGATCTCGTCTTCATCGATGAGCGCACGCAGCGCGGCGGAGAGCTCGGTCATCGGCACGTTGAGGTCGGCTGCGGCGGCCCGGTCGATGCCGATGGAAAGCTCTGGTTGTGTTGCCTGATATTGGACCCGGACTTCTGACAGTCCGTCCACTTCGTCTAACGCTTCTGCGAACGGATAGGCCGCCGCGGCAATGGCGGGGTAGGAGGGGCCGGTCAGCGCGAGGGAAATGCCCCCGCCATCGCTGCCGCGCAGGCCAAGACTGTTGCCGGACGTTGTGCGTGCGCGGGCCCCGGCGAGCCCTGCGAGTTCCGGCGCGAGTTGCGCCTCGATCTCGGCTTGGGAAACATCGCGCTGATCCCACGGGACGAGTGCGGCTGAGATTTCGCCGCGGTTCAGGTCCCAGCGCCCGGTGATTGAACCGATCCCGACCGCAAGGCCCTGGTCCACGAACGGGGCGAGCATGTCCTCGACCGCAGCCACCTGGCGGTCGGTGTAGTCGAGCCCGGTGCCATCCGGTCCTTGCAGGCGCACTGTGATCTCGCCGCGGTCTTCGGTGGGCACGAGCTCTTGGCCGACGTCCTCGAAGATCCCGACAGCGACCCCGGCCATCAACGCAAAGGCTGTGACGGTCACAAGCGGTGCGGCGATGACCGGCCTCAGGAGTGCACCGTAGAGCGCGGCGAGGGGGCCTCCAAGGGTATGGCCAATGCCGGACTGACTGCCCAGGGAGGGCAGGAGCGAGGCGAGCATGGGGCAGATGGTGAGCGACACGAAGGACGAGATCGCCACCGTCAGCGCGAGGACGAAGCCGAACTCGGAAAACATGCGCCCGGCCTCGGAGGGCAGGAAGGAGATGGGCAGGAACACGGCCACCAGAGTTGCGGTGGTGGCGATGACGGCGAAAAAGACCTCCTGCGTGCCGCGCACGGCGGCTGCCAGCTGACCCATGCCCTCCGCCCGTCGCCGCTGAATGTTCTCGGTGACCACGATGGCATCGTCCACCACCAGGCCGGTGGCGAGCACCATGGCGAGCAGCGTGATGAGGTTGATGGAAAAGCCCATCAGGTAGATGCCGGCGAGCGAGGCAGTAAGCGCGACGGGGATTGCCACCGCAGGCAGCATCGTGACCGCAAGCCGGCCCATGAAGAGGTAAATGACTGCGACGACAATCAGGAGCGCTAGGGCGAGCGAGGTGAGGACTTCGTTGATCGCCCCTTCGATGAACACCGAATCGTCGCTGATCACGACGAAGTCGAGGTTGCTGAACCGCTCCTCCAGCCGGTCGAGTGCGGTGCGGACATCGGCGGCGATGGCCACCGTGTTGGAGGCCGACTGGCGCACGATGCCAAGGTTGATGACCAGCTGGCCATCGTAGCGGGCAAAGCTCTCCGGCGTTGCGAGCCCGAAATAGACATCAGCGATGTCGCCGAGCCGCACCGGATCGCGCACCATCAGCGCCTCGATCCGCCCTGGGTCGGTGACCGTGGCGTCAGCGCGGACGAGCACTTCGATTTGTCCGGCTTCAAAGCTTCCGACGGGGATATCGAACTGGGCAGCGCGCAAGGTTTCGGCGACTTCTCCGATGGAGAGCGAGAACGCAGCAAGTTTTTCCGGGACGACGGCGACGCGGATCACCCGTTCCTGCTCGCCAAAAAGCCTGACCTCCGCAACGCCGTCGACTGCGGTGAGAAGGGGCACGATTTCGGTTTCAACGCGCCGCGTCAGCTGGTCGATGTGTTCAGTGCTGCTCGACACCGAGACCTGCATGATCGGGCTGGCGTCGCGCTCCGATTTCACGACGAAGATGTTTTGAACGCTCTGGGGCAAGCGTCGCTCCACCCGGCTGACGGCTTCACGCACGTCGTTGGCGGCGTTGGTGAGATCGCGGCTCGGCGAGAATTCTACACGAATGCGGAAGTTACCCTCTTCCGAGGAGGATCTAACGTTGGTGACGCCTTCAACGCGGGAGACGGCGGCTTCGACGATGGAGGTGACCTCGGCGTCCACGGTGGAGGGAGATGCGCCCGGGTAGTCGGCGCGCACTGAGACCACGGGGCGGTCCACATCGGGCAATTCGCGCACCTCAAGCCCGAACAGCGCGGCAAGGCCTGCAATCACCAGGAGAAGGTTCATGACTGCGGCGAGCCAGGGGCGACGGACGGACAGGCCTGGCAGACCGTCGCCGGAGGGGGGCGGCCGGGCCACTAGCTGCTACGCGCGGCGCGTGTGCCGATGACGTTGACCGTGCGCCCGTCAGACAGGCGCTGCGTGCCTTCCACCACGACCACGTCGGCGTCGCTGAGCGGACCGTCCACCAACACCGAGCCGTCGCGGCGGCGCACCAGGGTGACCGGCACCTGCTCGGCCGCGCCGTCCACCACACGCCAGACGTGAAGACCGTCACGGTCAAAGAGCAGCGCCAACTCGGGAACAGCGGGGTAGGTGGGGCCGGGCAACAGCAGGCGGATCGTGAAGGAGGCCCCAGGGCGCAGCTCGTCGTCTGGGTTCGGGATGGCAACGCGCACGCGGGCGGTGCGGCTGGTCGCATCGAGCCGGCTGTCAATGGCGCTGACCGTGCCGGTAAAGGTGCGTCCCGGCAAGATCGGCGTCATTGCCTCGACGCTGAGGCCGGTGCTGACGCGCGACAGGGCGGCTTGCGGAAGATCGAATTCCACAAGGATAACGCTGCGGTCATCGTAGGGGGCGATGTCAACGTCGCTGTCGATCCAGGCGCCTTCCTCGACCAGCGGCAGGCCGGATTTGCCGGCAAAGGGCGCAAGTAAGGTTCGCTCGTCGAGGGCCTGTTTTGCGCGCTGGACCTCCAGCCGGGCGATCTCGAAGGCGGTTTCCACCTCGCTCAATCTGGCGTCTGACGCGACGCCGCGGTCGGTGAGGCTGGCGACGCGTCCGCGGATCCGCGTTGCTTCCGCAAGTCGCGCCTCAGCGAGCTCGAGTGCGAGACGCTCGTCGTCGCTGTCGAGTTGGAGAAGAACGGTGCCGGTTTCAAACGGCACGTTCGGCTCAAGGGCGAGGTCGGTGATGCGCCCGGAGGCTTCACTGCGCAGCATGATCGTGCGCAGCGCACGCCCCGTGCCAACGATCTCGATGGTGATGTCGTCGGCGGCGCGCTCGACCGGGGCAACAATGACGGGCGTTTGTCGGGACCGGGTTCGCCGCTCCTCGCTTGCTGCTTCTTTCGCTGAGAAGAACGGGACGCGCTGTTTTAGCTCGGCCGGCGCCACCCAAAAGGCGAAAGCGCCGCCGATCAGAAGGCTGGTGAGGATCAGCTGCTTCCACATGGAAACGGGTTGGCCCATTCAATCCTCGCCGGCCCGGTATCGGCCAATCCAGTTCCCCGTCTGCCGCACAAACATAGCGTTGTCGGAAGTTTGCGCCAGCGGCCTGATCAGGGGTGGCGGCCGGCATTGGGCCGCCACCTGAACCTCAGCCGCTTTACAGATCGAGCTGGTAGCTGGCGGGGATATAGCGGAAGCCCTCGCCTTGTTCGGCAATAAACCCGACTGCCGGTGCCGGCATGTGGTAGCCCGCAAACGGGATCCGGTCTGCGGCGATCATGCCGAGCACTCGCCGGCGCGCAGCGGCTGCCCCCTCTTTGTCCATGTCGAACAACACATGCCAATCGGGCCGCTGCATGGACAGGACGAAGTGGTTGCATAGATCCGCGCAGACCATCAGTCGCTCGCCTTCACTCTCGATGTGGTAGGCGGCGTGACCGGGGGTGTGGCCGCTGGAATCGATCATTGTGATCCCGGTCACGACGTCCTGGCCGTCTTCCAGAAAGGTCATCTGGTCGGGCAGGGCAAAGACCGTGGCTTCCAAGATGCGCTGCAGGCCTTCGCCGCGTGCACCGGGGTTGGCGCGCCAGAAATCGAACTCTTCGCGGCCCGTGACGTAGCGCGCATTGGGAAATGCCGGTGTTTCGCCCTCGAACAGGCCGCCCACATGGTCGGGGTGGAAGTGCGTGACGACGACGATGTCGACGTCTTCCGGTGCGATCCCGTTGGCGGCGAGGGTTCCCAGAAGGGCACCGCGGCCCGGGCGGCGGGCGGCACCATTGCCGGTGTCGAACAGCACGACTTCATTGCCGGTGTTGACCACCACAGGCGTGTAGTCGTTCTGCAACATGTTGCCCGGCAACAGGTTCGCTTCCGCGAGGGCGGCGACATCTTCCCGCGGCTGGTCGGTGCCAAAGATTTCGTGCGGGTTTTCGCGTTGGATGGCGCCGTCCAGGATAGTCGAGACCTCGAAAGCGCCGCGGTTGAAGCGGTAGATCGACGGCCTGATGGGCCCCGTTTGGGGCGCCGCGGCGTGGGCGGTCTGCACCGTCTTTGCCGTCGCGGCTGCGGCGGTGGTTGCCGCAGCACCAATCAGCGCGGTGCGCCGGGTCATATTCAGCGAGCCCATGAGGTTACTTCCTTTGGCGTTCTGTGAAATGCCGCCCTGGGAATGAAGCTGGGTTGCTCACTGCAGTCGTCCAGACGTGATTTGGCGGCCTCGTAGGTACAATGTGGAATCGAGCCGCCGCTGCTGGCACTTAAATTATCGTAAGTGCCTCGACTTGGTGCCGAGTGTCGCAAGTATTTCATCTTCGCAGGGTTTGGCTTTTGGCAAGTTTGACGAGGGCTCTTGGCGATCGCGCCACTTGCCGTCAGGATAAAGCGTTGCGTCTGATCGGCTTCACCACGGCGGAGTGATTCATGACTGTCTGCCTATCTTTGCGCGCGCGCGGCCGAGAAGCGCCGATTTACCTCCGATTTCAAAGTTTTCTTCTCCGGGCCGTCGCCGCCATTTCTTTCGTGTTCTGGCTGGGCGGTGCGGCGGCCGCGCAAGATGTTGAACTTGAGCTGGTGTTGCTGGCCGACGCGTCTGGTTCGATTACCGAAGCTGAGATCCGCTTTCAGCGCGAAGGGTATGCGGCGGCGCTGACAGACCCGCGGGTTTTGGACGCGATCGCTGGCACCGCCTACGGAGCGATTGCGGTCACATATGTGGAGTGGGCGTCGGACACGGCGGTCGTGGCGGACTGGGCCAGGATCGATGGCTTGGAGAGTGCGCAGCGGTTTAGCGATGAACTTATCGGCAAGCCGCGTCAGGCATTTGGGCGCAACGCCATCGGGCGCGCGTTGCTGAACGGCAAACGGCTCATCGACACGAACCGGTTTGATGGTTGGCGCAAGGTCATCGACTTTTCCGGTGACAGTCCGAACAACTACGCCGGTCCGCGGATTGAAGATGCGCGCGACACGGTGGTGGCGGCGGGCATCACAATCAACGCTTTGCCGATCCTGTGCCGATTTTGCGATACGCCGCAGCGCTATCCCGATCTCGCCGCCATCTACCGCGAGCGGATCATCGGTGGCCCCGGGGCGTTTGTGGTGACGGCGGCGAACGAGCAGGACCTTGCAGATGCCATCCGCCGCAAGCTGATCCTTGAGATCACCGGCGATGTGCCAGCGCGACGGTTTGCAGGCGATAGCACCAGCGAGCGGTGAGAAGAGGGTTTTCGCCGAAGGGCTCCTACAGTCTGGTCGACCATGTGCGCACCCACGATGGGGGACGTGCGTGTGAGCGGGGAGGGCGGACAGCCTCACCATTGTGCGCTGTGATCACGAAGGGGTGTTAAACCGGGCGCCGGTGCTAGTGGGGCTGATCGCACCAACATCGCGCTTGTCGGAAGTGTGGGTGACGGCCAAGTTGGCACAAGCACGAGTTAGTTCGTCGTCGCCTTGAAAACTGAAATTGTCAGCGAGTGTCTGGTGGGTGGATCCAAAGCCAGGGTTGATCAAGAGAAAGCGACCGACGCGCTCGCAGGACGGCGTGGCCGGGGGACGTCTTGCCATCCGCCAGCTGGCGTTGGGGTGAGTTGATGTCGCTCGCGCCCAGGCTCATCCGCATGCATCCGTCGGACAATGTTGCAGTCGTCGCCAACGACGGTGGGCTGCCAGCGGGCACGGTGGTGGATGGGCTGGTACTAGCGCAGGCCGTGCCGCAGGCGCACAAGGTTGCGCTCAACGCGCTCGCGCAAGGCGAGCCGATCGTGCGCTACGGGGTCAATATCGGTCACGCCGCTGAGGCTATCGCGCAAGGCGCGTGGATTAACGAAGCGAACCTTCACATGCCGAGCGCTCCCGATCTCGACGCTTTGCCAGCGCCTCCCAGTGAGGCCACTCAGCCGCAACCTCTCGATGGCTACACCTTTGAAGGGTATCGCAATCGGGACGGCAGTGTGGGCACGCGAAACATTTTGGCGATCACCAACACAGTTCAATGTGTTTCTGGCGTTGTGGGGCATGCCGTCGACCGGATCCGTCGCGAGCTGCTTCCGCGATACCCGGGCGTCGATGATGTGGTGGCGCTCGACCATATCTATGGCTGTGGTGTCGCGATTGATGCGCCGGGTGCTGCGATCCCCATACGGACGCTGCACAACATCGCCAGGAATCCAAACTTCGCAGACTCGACCATGGTGGTCAGCTTGGGGTGCGAGAAATTGCAGCCCTCGCGCCTGTTTCCGGACTTGTTCGGCTTTGGATCCAATGGTCGGGACGGTGACGGGAGCCTCATCACCCTTCAGGATGAGAACCATAACGGGTTTGAATCCATGATCGCGTCGATCTTGAAGAGCGCGGAGAAACATCTCACCCAACTCAATGCACGCAAGCGCGTGACGTGCCCAGCGTCCGACCTTGTGGTGGGAATGCAGTGTGGCGGTAGCGATGCGCTGTCGGGCGTGACGGCTAATCCGGCGCTTGGGATCGCCGCTGACATGATTGTACGGGCGGGCGGGACGGTAATGTTCTCGGAAGTCACAGAAGTCCGCGATGGGATTGACCAACTGGTCGCCCGTGCCGCCACTCCTGAGGTTGCGGTGGATTTGATCGAGCAAATGCGATGGTACGATGCGTACCTGGCTGCCGGAGACTCCGACCGCAGTGCCAACACGACCCCCGGCAACAAGAAAGGGGGTTTGTCGAATATTGTTGAGAAAGCCATGGGCTCGATCAGCAAATCGGGGTCGATGCCCATTTCCGGTGTCGTTGCCCCGGGAGAAAGAGCAACGCGCAAAGGGTTGTTGTTTACCGCAACACCGGCGTCGGACTTCATCTGCGGAACCTTGCAGATGGCCGCCGGCATGAACGTTCACATCTTCACGACCGGCCGAGGAACGCCCTACGGCCTGGCGGAAGTCCCGGTGCTCAAGTTGGTGACGCGAACCGATCTAGCGCGCCGGTGGCACGTTCTTGGTGTTATCGTTGCGGGTGAGGTGATCTCGGCCAATAAGAGTTTGGAGCGGGTCGGCCAGGAGATCTTTGAAACTATATTGGCGACCGCAAGCGGGCAAAAAACCCGCGCCGAGAGGCTTGGCTTGAGTAACCAGCTCGCGCTGTTCAATCCTGGACCGGTGACCTGACTATGGAACCAGAGTGGAGACCGTCGCAGAGATATCCGGACCCATCCGTGATGTCGTTGGATCCAAGCTTTGATGCGCTTCGTCTTCCGCTTGCTGGGGTCGAGCGGCTCGCCACCGGATGCCGTTGGAGCGAGGGGCCGGTCTGGTTTGGCGATGGTCGATACCTTTTGTGGAGCGACATACCCAACAACCGAATAATGCGCTGGGATGAGGCGACCGGTGAGGCAGCCCCCTTCCGCCAGCCCTCCAACTTCGCCAACGGGCAGACGCGCGATCGGCAGGGACGGCTCATTACCTGTGAACACGGCACCAGGCGGATCACGCGGACGGAGTATAATGGCGACATCACCGTGTTGGCCGACAGGTTTGACGGGAAGCGGCTGAACTCGCCCAATGATGTGGTTGTGAAGTCGGACGGAACGGTGTGGTTCACCGACCCCCCGTTTGGGATTGCAGGCAGCTATGAAGGGCATAAAGCGGAGCCGGAACTCACCCAGAATGTGTACCGCCTTACGCCGGAGACGGGCGACTTGACGGTGGTTGCGGACGATGTCCTTGGGCCCAACGGGCTGGCATTCTCGCCCGATGAGCAAAAGCTCTACGTGGTGGAATCACGGGGCCAGCCGACCCGGAAGATTCTCGTTTACGATGTGTCCGCCGATGGGACCGAGATTAGCAACAAGCAGGTGCTGATTGACGCACGGGGTGGGACACCAGACGGATTTCGTGTCGATGCGCTGGGCAACTTATGGTGCGGATGGGGGATGGGTTCGGCGGAACTCGATGGCGTGATGGTGTTCGACCCGAACGGCAAACCCATCGGCCGCATCGCGCTGCCCGAACGCTGCGCCAACCTGTGCTTCGGTGGACGGGCAAACAGCCGATTGTTCATGGCGGCCTGCCACTCAGTCTACGCACTGTACGTGAACGTTGCCGGTGCGGTGAGCGTTTGAGCGGATGCCAGACCGGCCTGGCACCCGGCTCCGCCGTGTTTGTTTGAGTTTTTTGAATATGTCAGCGCTCTCCGAGATTTTAGGTTGATGATGGGCTCACCCTACTGCTTACACTGAGCCAAGTGTTTGGCGTATTTGAATGTCGGTCGGGAGTTCGACGCTTTCCATGGAGCCATCCCCGCGCAGCATCTTGGTGATCATGCTTGCCGCGCGACGCCCCATTTCACGGTGTGGGACGTGGACCGTCGTCAAGGCAGGATCCGCCAGCCGGGCAAGTTCAATGTCGTCAAAGCCAGTGATTGAAATATCGTTCGGCACCCTGAGACCCGCCTCGCGTGCTGCGCGCAAGGCGCCGACTGCTAGCACATCGTTGGCGCACATGATGGCCGTTGTTTGGTCAGCAACGGCCATGACCTCTCGAAAGGCTGTCTCTCCATTTTCGATGCCGTACGGTGTCTCGACAATTGGCAGGGAGGCTGGATCGAACCCTGCCTCCCGCATGGCATCTTGAATGCCATGAACCCGCCCGCGCGCGCGGTCGTTGGAGGCGACGGGTGCGGTGATGCAGGCGATGTTGCGGTGACCTTGTCCCAAAACCAAACGCGCTAATTTGGCCATCCCTTCACGATTGTCGAACCCTACGGCTATTCTGTCTTCGGTTGCTTTGTATGACCAAGTGATCAGCGTCGGCACGCCCCTTTTCTCCAAGAAATCGTAGACTGCGGGGTTGCGATCGTACCCGATCAGAAACAACGCGTCGGCACCCCCAGCGACAAGCGCTCGGACCTGTTCTTCCTCAAGAGCCGCGCTGTAGGCTGATGATGCGACGAGCAGCGTTTTGCCAAGCCGGCCCAACTCTTCCTGGAAAGCTTGCAGTCCGCGGGCGAAGACTGCGTTCTCCATGGTCGGAATCACGGCACCAACGGTGTTGGTTTGCTTGGCGGCAAGGGCGCGTGCGCTGAAGTTGGGCGCGTAACCAAGCTCCCGCACAGCTTCCATGACGCGCTCTCGTGTTTCTCGAACAACTTGTTCTGGGTTGTTCAAGCATCTTGAGACAGTTGCTGTCGAAACCTGAGCGCGTTCTGCGACGTCGGCCAACTTTGGGATGGCTTTGTGGGAGGCTGACTGTGCCATGGAACGGGTGTGTTCCCTTTCTTCGCGGCGAAAACGCTTTTCAACAGCTGTATCACATTAGCAAATGTAAGCTCTTGCACGAAAGTACTGTTCGAGCGAGCGCGAGACATCAAATGCTCCGTGACGACCGGCAAACCTGGCGTACGGATTGCTGAGGTCGCGAAAGACATTGGTACCGATCTGATCATCGTCGGTGCGCATAACTCTTCCGCAGTCGATTACTTACCTGGTTCAACGGCATCGCGGGTTGCGCGCCGCGCGCTTTGCTCGGTGTTGATCCCGCGTCCTGGAGCCTGAACGCCCGCAACATGTCTATGGAGTGGCGCGCAAGCTTTACGGGCGGGCAGGGCGCCTCGCCCATGGGTCCCCAGCCCCACGCGTCTGGTCGAACCAATTGAGTCCATCGGTTCGTGGGGGCCTCCTTATCGGATTGCCGCACTTCGATCTGAAATCGCTGCGCCGGCTTGTCAACGCGGTGGAGATGGGGAACTGAGGCGTTGAGGTCTTACGCATTTGGACTCAAGGGTGGGCGTGCAGGCGGGTGTCGATTCCGCCGTCGTTCGGAACACGCGCTCAGCACGTTAAAAATTGACGCGAGTAAGATATTAGGGCTACTCATTGGTGAGATCGAGGGAGAGTGAGATGCGGCCTGAGCGGGTCAAAACCATGGAGGAACTCGCAACGCTTAGCGGCATCTCTCGGCCGACCCTGTCGAAGTTTTTCCATGACCCCAATTCGGTGCGGCCCTCCACCCGCGAGCGTGTCGAGCGGGCGCTGCAGCGCTACGATTATCGACCCAACGTTTACGCCATCAATCAGAATCGGCAGCTGACCCGCAACATCGGCATCGTGGTCCCGTTCCTTGCCGATCCATTTTTCGCCGAGGTCGCCCGAACGCTGGAGCCGATGTGTGCTCGGTCGGGCTTCAATCCCATTCTGTTGAGCTCCCACGGCGACCCGAAGCGTGAAGTGGAAAACCTGGAGAGTCTGTCCGTCATCCGGCCAGCCGGAGTGCTTCTGGCACCGCTCGGCCGCCGCTCGCAACGCGACGCGCTTGAGGCGTTTTGTGAGGACGTGCCGACTGTGCTTGTCGACTGCGATGTGAGCGGTGTCGGGGACGCGTTTTTCGGCTCGGATAATATGCAAAGCATTGGTTTAATGGTGGATTATCTCACTCGCACGGGTGAACCGCCAGCCTTTCTAGAGATGCGTGAGGCGCCAAATCCCAACGCCAACAAGCGCCGCGCTGCCTATGAAGCGGCGATGCGAGCCCTCGGGCACACGCCGATGCTGCTGGGCATCGATGGTACGGGCTGGAACTTTGAGGAGCTGGCCGCGGAGGCCGCAGCCGACCTCATGCGCAACCGCGCGCTGCCCAGCAACACCATTTTGTGCAGCAACGACCGGTTGGCGATTGGCGTCCTCTCGGCGGCCTACGAGCACGGATATCGGGTGGGCATTGGCCATGGCCATGCGCTGCGCGTTGCCGGCCACGACGATCATCCCTACACCCGCTTTTCGTGCCCCTCGCTCACCACCGTGGCGCAGGACTATGCGTCCATCACCGGAGGCAGCATGGCTGCGCTCCTGTCCATTATCGAGACCGGCGTGCGTCCTGCGCAAAAGGCGAGCCACGTATTTGAGGGGACGCTGATCATGCGTCGGTCTGCATAAAAAGCTACGCGCGTAAAGTTTTTGATTGACGCGACGTGGTTGTGACGGTACCGATTGGGTTAATAAAAACTCGGAGGAAACCATGTCACTTAAGCGGGCCCTCGCTGCCACGACAGCACTCAACCTTTGCGCCGCCGTTGTCCCTGCTGCCGCGCAAGACAGCTCCATTACCATCGCCACCGTGAACAACGGCGATATGATCCGCATGCAAGGTTACACCGACCAATTCACCGCGGAGACCGGAATTGGCGTGGAGTGGGTCACGCTGGAAGAAAACATCCTGCGCCAGCGCGTGACGACAGATATCACCACCCGCGGCGGTCAGTTCGATATTATGACCATCGGCATGTATGAAACGCCGATCTGGGGCGCCAATGGTTGGCTTATCCCCCTGGATGATCTGTCGGCCGAATATGATGTCGACGACCTTTTGCCGGCCATGGCGGGTGGCCTCAGCCATGACGGCACGCTCTACGCTGCGCCGTTCTATGGCGAAAGCTCCATGATCATGTACCGCACCGATCTGATGGAAAAGGCTGGGCTGGAGATGCCCGACGACCCCACCTGGGAGTTTGTGCGTGACGCCGCCATCGCGATGACCGACCGCGACAACGACGTTTATGGCATTTGCCTGCGCGGAAAGGCCGGCTGGGGCGAGAACATGGCGTTCCTCACCGCCATGTCGAATGCTTTTGGTGCGCGTTGGTTTGACGAAAACTGGAGGCCCCAACTCGACAGTGACGCGTGGTCCGAAACACTGAACTTTTACCTCGACCTGATGGAAGAGGCCGGTCCTCCGGGGGCATCCTCCAACGGCTTTAATGAGAACCTGTCGCTGTTCCAGCAGGGCAAATGTGGCATGTGGATCGATGCCACCGTGGCCGCTTCGTTTGTGACGAATCCGGACGACTCTGCTGTCGCAGATAGCGTGGGTTTTGCGCTCGCGCCCAACACCGGCAAGGGCCGCAACTCCAACTGGCTATGGGCGTGGGCTCTCGCCATTCCGGCGGGCACAAATCAGCAGGCCGAAGCCAAGCAGTTTATTGAGTGGGCGACTTCCAAAGACTACATCGAGCTGGTGGCCGAGAACGAAGGCTGGGCTAATGTGCCTCCGGGGGCACGGACCTCGCTCTATGAAAACCCGGACTATCAGGCGGTGCCGTTCGCCGACATGACGCTGAAGTCAATCCTGTCCGCTGATCCGCTGAACCCCACCGTCGAGCCGGTGCCTTATGTGGGCATTCAGTTCGCTGCCATTCCTGAGTTTGCAGGCATCGCCACGCAGGTGGGGCAGGAGATTTCTGCCGCGCTTGCTGGTCGGCAGAGCGCTGAAGAGGCACTGAGCAAAGCCCAAGCATTGACCGAAGAAGAGATGGAAGCGGCCGGCTACTAAAGCCGCCTGCCACGCCCCGGGCCGCAGGCGCGGCCCGGTTCTTCTGCGACAGGCAATGGTGCCTGCCGCCACGGTCTCAATGCGCGAGGGCGATCCGCGATGGCCACCCAACAGTCCCGTTCCGCGGCGCGTCTGATGATGGCGCCGGCAGTTGTCCTTTTGCTTGGCTGGATGCTGATCCCGCTAACAATGACGCTGTGGTTTTCTTTCCGGCGATACTTGCCCCTGCGCGGTGGCGATCTCGGCTGGACCGGATTTGACAATTACGTCCGTTTTTTCACCTCGAGCGCGTTTTGGCCAAGTGTTCAGACGACGCTGATTCTGGTCGGTGGCGTCCTCGTCATTACTGTGGTGCTCGGCATTCTTCTGGCGCTGCTGCTTGATCAGCCCATGTGGGGGCAGGGCGCGGTGCGCGTTTTGGTGATCGCGCCCTTCTTCGTCATGCCCACTGTCTCGGCGCTGGTGTGGAAGAACATGTTCATGGATCCGGTGAACGGCCTCTTCTCCCATTTGTGGCGCGCGGTGGGGGCTGAGCCTGTCGCGTTCTTGTCAGATGTTCCGCTCGGCTCGCTCATCGTCATTATCTCATGGCAATGGCTGCCGTTCGCCACCCTCATTTTGCTTACGGCGGTGCAGTCTCTGGACAACGAGCAAATGGAGGCGGCGGAGATGGATGGCGCCTCGGTGCTGTCGCGCTTCCGCCATCTCGTTCTGCCGCATCTGTCGCGCGCAATTACAATTGTCATCTTGATTCAGACGATTTTTCTGCTCTCGATTTTTGCGGAAATCTTCGTGACGACTGGTGGCGCCTTTGATACGCGCACTCTCACTTACCTCATCTATCAACGCGTTCTGGAAAGCCAAAACGTCGGGCTCGGCAGCGCCGGTGGCGTCTACGCCATCATCCTCGCCAACATAGTGGCCATCTTCTTGATGCGCATCGTCGGCAAGAACTTGGACCGGTAGGAGCGAAAATCATGGCACGAGCAGTTACACCTAAGCAAAAAGCCATCAACACTGGCCTCGCTTGGACCATCGGTCTTCTGATTTTCTTCCCGATCCTGTGGACCATCCTCACAAGCTTCAAAACTGAGGCGGAAGCCATCGCGAGCCCGCCGGTGTTCCTTAACTTCAGTTGGACGCTTGAGAACTACGCGATTGTGCAGGAGCGGTCTGATTATCTGCGCTTTCTTTGGAACTCTGTGATTATTGCTGGTGGATCCACAATCCTGGGCGTGATCATTGCGGTCCCTGCAGCCTGGTCGATGGCATTCGTGCCATCGCGCCGCACGAAAGACATTCTGCTTTGGATGCTCTCCACCAAGATGCTTCCGGCGGTGGGTGTGCTTTATCCCATCTATCTTATCTTCATTCAGCTTGGCCTGCTCGACAGCCGGATTGGTCTTGTCGTCATCCTAATGTTAATCAACCTGCCAATTATTGTCTGGATGCTCTACACTTACTTCCGCGAAATCCCCGGCGAGATCTTGGAGGCGGCTCGGATGGATGGAGCAGGTCTGCGCGAGGAAATACTCTACGTGCTGACACCGATGGCGGTGCCCGGTATCGCATCCACCGTGCTCTTAAGTTTTATTCTGGCGTGGAACGAAGCGTTTTGGACGCTGAACTTGACGGCAGCCAACGCGGCGCCGCTCACCGCGTTCATCGCGAGCTACTCCAGCCCTGAGGGTTTGTTCTACGCGAAGCTTTCGGCCGCATCGACCATGGCGATTGCGCCGATCCTCATCCTCGGCTGGTTCAGTCAGAAACAACTAGTGCGCGGCCTCACCTTTGGCGCTGTGAAGTAAGGAACCGACATGGGACAGATTACACTCGAAAATGTGACCAAGTCGTTTGGCGACACCGATGTCATACCGCCGCTCAACCTGACCATCGAGGATGGAGAGTTCTGCGTCTTCGTCGGACCCTCCGGCTGCGGTAAGTCAACACTGTTGCGGCTGATCGCTGGTCTGGAAGATCTGACGTCCGGCACCATTCGGATCGACGATCAGGACGCGTCGCAAGTGCCGCCGGCCAAGCGCGGTCTTGCCATGGTGTTTCAATCTTACGCGCTGTATCCGCACATGTCGGTGCGCAAGAACATCGCCTTTCCGATGCGCATGGCAAACATCCCCCAGGATGAGCAAAACCGGCGTATTGAGGCGGCCGCCAAAGCGCTGAACCTCACCGATTACTTGGACCGGCGCCCGGGTCAATTGTCTGGCGGTCAGCGGCAGCGGGTCGCGATCGGGCGGGCGATTGTGCGCGAGCCCGCGGCCTTTCTGTTCGATGAGCCGCTTTCGAACCTTGATGCCGCGCTGCGGGTGGGCATGCGGCTTGAAATCAGCGAGCTTCATGAACGGCTGAAGACCACGATGATCTACGTCACCCACGATCAAGTGGAGGCCATGACGATGGCCGATAAGATCGTTGTTCTGCGGGCCGGGCACATCGAGCAGGTGGGGAGCCCCTTGGAGCTCTATCGCCAGCCTAACAACCGCTTCGTTGCCGGCTTTATCGGCAGCCCGAAGATGAACTTCGTCACCGGTGCAGAAGCTGAAAAGCTCGGCGCGGATAGTATTGGCGTCCGCCCCGAACACATCGACATCGCTGACGATGGCCCATGGCGGGGCACGGTGGGGATCGCTGAGCACCTCGGTTCAGACACCTTTCTCCACGTCCACGATACTGGCCTTGCAGACACGCTCACGGTCCGTGCCAAGGGTGAGGTGGGATTGAGGCACGGCGACCCCGTCACGCTCGCCCCGCAGGAGAGTCAGGTCCACCGCTTCGACGCGGCGGGCGCGCGCCTCGGCTGATGCGTCTTTCGGGCAAATCCGCGCTCATCACAGGGGCGGCGCGCGGCATCGGTTTCGCGTTTGCCCGTGCGTATGTGGCGGAAGGTGCCCGCGTCGCCATTGCCGATATCGATGCTGAGAGCGCGCGGGAGGCGGCAAAATGCCTTGGGCGAGCCGTTGCGGTGCCCATGGATGTAGCGGATCAAGAGTCAGTCACCAACGGCGTTGCAGCCGCCGTGGACGCGTTCGGTGCCATCGACATTTTGATCAATAACGCGGCCGTCTTCACCGCCGATCCCATCGTCGACATCCGCCGCTCGGATTATGAGCGCGCCTTTTCCATCAACGTCGCTGGCACGCTGTTTACGATGCAAGCGGTGGCCCGGCACATGATCGAGCGAAATGCCGGGGGCACAATCATCAACATGGCATCTCAGGCGGGTCGACGGGGCGAGCCGCTCGTCGCCGTCTACTGCGCAACGAAAGCTGCCGTGATCAGCCTTACCCAGTCGGCAGGCCTAAACCTGATCCGCCATGGCATTAACGTGAACGCGATCTCTCCTGGCGTTGTTGATGGGGCCCATTGGGATGGCGTCGATCAAGAGTTCGCGCGGCTTGAAGGTAAAGCACCTGGTCAGAAGCGGGCCGAGGTCGACGCAGCCGTCCCGTTCGGCCGTATGGGTGTGCCGGACGATTTGACAGGTCTTGCCGTGTTTCTCGCAACCCCGGAAGCTCGCTACATTGTGGCTCAAACCTACAACGTGGATGGCGGACAATGGATGAGCTGATGCGCCCGCTCGTCGCTCTTAAAAGGGACGAGCTGGGGGCGCTCCCGGCTGCGGTTGAACGGCCGCACTATTCGCGCAGCGCGCTTTCACCCGGCATCGTGCACATCGGTGTTGGCAACTTTCATCGCGCCCACCAGGCGTTCTATTTGCACCGCCTCATGCAGGAGGGTGCCGCGCACGATTTTGCGATCGTCGGCGCCGGAGTGCGCCCCGGCGATGCCACAATGCGCGAGAAACTGCTCGCGCAGGACCATCTGACGACGCTGATCGAGCTCGATCCCGATGGATCGTCCGCCGAAGTGTGCGGCGCGATGGTTGATTTTGTGCCCGTGGCTGGCGGAAACGCTTCCCTGATTGCGCAACTGGCGGAGGACTCAATCCGCATTGTGTCGCTGACGGTCACCGAAGGTGGATACTTTGTTGGATCCAATGGCGACTTCGCCGCGAACCATCCGGACATTGTCTACGATGCCATGCATCCGGATGCGCCGTGCACGGCGTTCGGTGCCATCGTTGCGGGGCTCGCCAGGCGACGCGCAGCGGGGAGCGGGCCGTTCACGGTGCAAAGTTGCGATAACCTACAAGGTAACGGCGCAATCACCCGTGCTGCCGTTTTGGGGCTCGCCGACATGCAAGACCCCAGCCTGGCGCGATGGATCGCGGAACATATCACCTTCCCCAATTCGATGGTGGACTGCATTGTTCCCGCGACAGGCCCAGCCGAGCTTACCGCCGCGCGCGCATTTGGGATCGACGACCGCGCCCCGGTGACCCATGAGAACTACCGCCAGTGGGTGATGGAAGACGCTTTTTGCGCCGGGCGGCCCGATTGGGACAGGGTGGGCGCTACCTTCACAAGCCGCGTGCACGACTACGAGACCATGAAGATCCGCATCCTCAATGCCGGCCACCAGGTTCTGGCCAACGCGGGGGAGTTGTTGTCTGTCGACACGATCGCGGATTGCATGGCCGACCCTTTGATCGGTTCATTCTTCCGTGCCGTTCAGCACCGCGAGATCGTTCCGCACGTTCAGCCTGTGCCTGATATGGCTCCGGTCGAATACGTGGCGCTGGTGGAGCGCCGGTTCGGCAACAGCGCCATCCGGGACACGGTGCGACGCGTTGCCTTCGACGGCTCATCTCGGCACACGGGCTTCGTGATGCCCATTGTGCAAGATGCCATTGCTGCCGGAGCGCCAGTGGAGGGGCTTGCACTTGTGGAAGCGTTGTGGGCGCGGATGTGCGCAGGCGAGCGCGAGGATGGCACGGTGATAGAACCCAATGACCCGCACTGGGCCACTTTGCGCACGCGTGCCGTAACCGCTCGGTCGGCGCCAGAGGCATGGCTCGACCTGTATGGTGCGATAGGTGCCGACAGTCGGTTCGCCGGCGCGTTTGGCCGATGGCTTGGCTACCTGTGGCGAGAGGGGACAGCTTCGGCCCTCAAAGCCTATACGCATAGCGAGCCACTCGCATCATGATCCTGTGCTGCGGTGAAGCGCTGATCGATATGATCCCGGTGGAGGGTCCGGACGGCCGCCAGGCGTGGCGCGCTGTTCCCGGCGGGGCCTTGTTCAACTCCGCAATCGCTCTGGGGCGTCTCGGTGCGCCCGCGGGACTGCTGACCGGCTTGTCCTCAGACGGCTTTGGCCGCCTTCTCAAAGACGCTTTGACCCACAGCAACGCTGACTACAGCACCGCCATCGTCACAGACCGCAAAACCGCACTCGCGTTTGTGCATCTGGAAGACGGCCAGGCGCACTACACATTTTACGATGAGGGCACGGCTGCGCTTGAGGTCCGGATCGACGATATCGCGCCGCTGCGCAGCAACATCACGACCCTTGTCTTCGGTGGGATCAGCCTTGTCGGCGAACCGTGCGCCAGCACAATGGAGGCGCTTCAGGTCCGTGACGGGGAAGGGCGCGTTGTGATGCTCGACCCGAACGTGCGCCCCGGCTTCATTCATGATCCAGCTGCGTTCCGCGAGCGGATCTGGCGGATGATGGCCCGCTCGCACATCGTCAAAGTATCGGACGATGACCTTGCTTGGCTTTACCCGGAGAAGCGTTCGCCTGAGCACGGTGTGCGCGCAATCCTCGACATGGGGCCGGACATTGTTCTGCTGACGAAGGGGAGTGCGGGGGCGAGCGCGACGTTACCGTCAGGGCAGGTGGTGTCTGTGCTCGCAGCGCCGGTGGAAGTGATCGACACCGTTGGGGCCGGGGACACCTTCAACGCCGGTGTCCTCGCAGCGCTTTTCGAACGCGGTGCGTTGACCCCGGAAAACATAAGACAGATTGATCCCGACACTCTTCGACAAGCTCTCGAGTATGGTGTCAAAGCGGCTGCGTTCAGCGTCTCGAAGCGTGGCGCGGAACCGCCCTGGAAGAGCGATATCGTTTAGCCCGATCAGCAACGCTATGCGATCGGGTGTCTGCTGGACTCGGAGGGAGGTTTCAGCGGCCGGCCATGGCCAGCCGGCGCGCGGGAGGTGCCGGCGGCGCCGTTGTATCGCGGCACACCAATTCGGCGGGCACCATTGTGACAGCGCGCAGCATGTGTGGATCGGCGATCCGGTCCAAGAGTGTTCGCGCCAGCCGTCGGCCGAGTTGGTAGGGGCGGATTGTCATTGTCGTCAGCGGGGGAGTGGTGACGGCGGCGTCTTGGATGTCGTCGAACCCGACGATCGATAGATCGGGCCCCGGGCGAAGTCCCATCCGCAACAGCCCTTGGGTTGCGCCGATGGCGACCATGTCGCCGTTGCACACGACGGCAGTCACGTCAGGGTGGGCGTTTTTCAGCGCGATCATGGCGTCGAGCCCCGAACGCTTGTTGTCCTCGCAGTCCCACACGATGGGTCCGAAGGGGCTGCGTTCGCTGAGCGTTCGATGGTAGCCCGCGAGACGGTCCACCCGCACACCAAAGGTCGCGATCCCGCCGAGGTAGGCGATGCGTTGATGGCCAAGATCGGCAAGGTGGTTGACGGCCGCTGAGATTGCCGCGGCATCCTCAATGCCGACGTGGTCGAAGGGCGAGTTGGGCAGGCGGCGAAGAAACGTCACCGTCGGCATCCGGTGGTTGGCGAGGAGGTCCACCTCATCAGACGGGGTATCAGCGGCTGGGACCCAGATGAGGCCGCTGCGGGACGAGCGGATGAACGCTTCAAGGTGGCGGCGCTGGCGTTCGGCGCTGTCGCGGCTATCGAGGACGGAAACCAGGAACCCTTCGCTTTCCAACAGGTCGCACACACCGCTCATGACTTCGGCATTGAGCGGGTTGGAGATTTCGTGGATGACCAGCCCGATTTCACGGTTCACACCGGACCGCATGGCGACCGCGCGGGCGTCCGGCACGTAGTTGAGGTCGTCCGCGGCCGCGAGAACGCGTTTTCGTGTTTGTTCGGAGATACGGCCCGTGCCGCGCAGCACTTGGCTCGCTGTCGCAACGGACACGCCGGCTTGGGCGGCGACGGTCGCAAGCTTTGGCTTCTTCACGGCGGAGGCTCTCACTGTGCTAAATCGTTTTATCGGACTGGCGCGGATGGAAGCTGCCACAACTGCTGAATTTGATACAAACGAATGCTCTATAGCAAAGAATACCTAAACAGAGGCTGTTGACAACTGATATATCGATATATCACACTCTGCGGGTGGCGGTCAGAACCTCGTTCCGACCCCGCCATTCGCTCTGATCGAGACCGGCACCTCGTCAAAACAACAACCGCCGGCGAAACATGGGAGGATCGATGACCTACTCACGCACACTCACAGGGGCTGTCGCAGGCCTCGCATTGCTCATGACCGGCACCGTGGTGTCGGCCGAAACACTGTTCTGGTCGACCCAGGCTCGCCCCGCCGAAGAGCGCCAGGCGATGCGCGACGGCGTGCTCGACAAGTTCGGCAGCGAAGTGGACTACCAGCCCAACGAGAATGGGCCGTGGCTCACCCGTCTTCAGGCCGAGCTGAAGGCCAACGACGGAACGATCGGTCTGCTCGGCGGGCTTCACGGCGAACTCGCCGCACTCAGCGCCGATGACCTTGTGGACCTCGACACGCTGGGCCTGTCTGCTGACAGCGGCACATTTAACGAGCTGGCCAAGCTCGGCGCCGAGAACATGCAGTACATCCCGTGGATGCAGGCGAGCTATATTATGGCCGCCAACAAGAAAGCGCTTGAGCACCTTCCAGAAGGCGCTGACATAAACGCTCTGACCTACGATCAACTGATCGAGTGGGCGGCCAACGTCCATGAAGCGGAAGGGCGCCCCAAGTTTGGTTTTCCCGCCGGCCCCAAGGGACTGAAGCATCGCTTCTTCCAGGGCTATCTGTATCCCTCCTACACAGATGGTGTTGTGCGCACGTTCGCGTCTGACAAGGCGGTGACGGCGTGGGAGAAATTCCGCGAACTATGGGAGCACACCAACCCGGCCTCGACGAACTTCTCGTTCCTGCAAGAGCAGTTGCTGTCTGAGGATGTGTGGATTGCTTTTGACCACACGTCGCGGCTGGCTCAGGCATTTAACGAGCGCCCTGACGACTTTGTAGCCTTCCCCGCGCCCGCCGGGCCAGAGGGGCGGGGCTTCATGCCGGTCCTTGCTGGCATCGCCATCCCGCGCACAGCGCCGGACATGGATGCAGCCAAGTCGTTGGTGGCTTACCTACTGGAGCCGGAGACGCAGATTGCGACGTTGAAGGCGACCAACTTCTTCCCGGTGGTCGCGGTTGAGCTTCCCGACGACTTGCCGCCGGCGGTGAAAGCGTCTGGCGAAGCGATCGCCAAGATGAGCTCGGCACCGGACGCCAACCCTGGCCTGCTGCCGGCCGGCTTGGGCGACATGGGCGGTGACTTCAACCGCGTCTTTGTGGACACGTTCGAGCGCATCGTGCTTGCCGGCCAACCCATCGAGCGGGTGCTGGAAGACCAGAAGCGGCGCCTGGCAACCATCATGGAGCGTTCCGGCGCGCCGTGCTGGGCACCGGACGCACCGTCGGACGGACCTTGCCCCGTGGAGTAAAGGTGATTTGGCCGGGCCTTGTGTCCGGCCGCTTCATTTATGGGATCGACCGCGCTTGGCCAAACAGCGCCGCCGGTCCCACCGAACCTCCCAACATTACGCTGCGACTTCATCCGACCAGCCGGCCTTGAGGGGCGTGCGCGATGGATGAAGCCGTACCCTAGAACTAGCGACGGCACGTGTGGGCATGCCCCTAGACGACCGATCGCGCACGCCCGGAGCGGTCCCATGAATGTGCGGTACTTGCCCTACCTGTTGATTTTACCAGTCACGCTTTTTCTTTGTCTGTTCTTCATCTACCCGTTCGTTCTCGTCTCGCAGCAAGCATTCAGCGGTCCTGAAGGGCCGACGCTGGAGCATTTTCGCGAGGTGGTGAGTTACTGGAAGTTCCCCATCTCGCTGCAAAACACTCTGCTTCTTGCGGCGGTGGTGGTCCCAATCCAGCTGGCGCTGTCGCTTCTCATGGCGACCATGGTGAGCCGCATGGGAAAGGGACGGGACCTGGTCCTGTACGTCTGGACCATCCCGCTTGGGATCTCTGACCTTGCGGCCGGGATCATTTGGCTCGCGATCTTCGAGCAGTCCGGCTTTCTGAACTCGATGCTGTACGGCATCGGGGCGGTGAGTGAGCCCGTCAACTTCCTGTCCTATCAGAACCCGGCCATCGTCTTCCTCGCCATCGTGCTTGCTGAGGTGTGGCGGGCAACTGCGATCATGCTCGTTATCCTGGTCGCCGGCATCGGCCTCATCCCCAAGGAATATTACGAGGCCGCTGAAGTCTTCGGCGCCTCACCGTGGAAGCGGTTCGTCAAAATCACCTTGCCGCTTCTGCGCCCATCGCTTCAGACCGCGCTTGTCCTTCGCGTCATTCTCGCATTCGAGGTGTTCGCTGTTGTGGCAGCACTTGGCGGGACGCTCTTCCCAGTCTTGATGAGCGAAACCTACGCTTACCAGTTCGATCTTCTGAACAGCAATGCGGCTGCCGCGATGGCGCTGATCATCCTCGGCATCTCCATCGTCTCGACCATTGTGATCCTTCGCGCGCTGCGCGTCCCGAAAGGAGCCCGGGTATGACCGCCGTTGACGTCGCTGCACCGGCCCAAGCCAGCACGGTGAAAACTGGCCGCTTTGTCTACATCGCCTCGGTCTTTCTTCTGTGCGCTTGGGTGCTTGTTCCGCTCTACTTCCTGCTGATCAACACACTCTCATCGCCAGAGGCTGTCACGAGCTTTCCAAAGTCGTTCGTGCCGGAGTTTAATCTTGGGAGTCTGGAGTTTTTCTGGAACTTTTCGGGTATCCTGAACGCGATCAAGAACTCCGTAATTGTCGCGGTGCTGACCATGATTATCTCAATCGCGGTCGGCGCACCCGCCGGATACGCCCTGTCGCGGTTTGACTTCCGCGGAAGGGAGCTGTTCCGGCTTCTAATCCTTCTCACCCGGGCCTTCCCGTTGCCACTTCTGGCTCTGCCGCGTGCGGTGATGTTCATCCGGAGCGGGCTTGACGACACCGTGTTCGGTCTGGCGCTCGTCCACGCGACGCTCGCGATACCGTTTGCAGTGCTGATCACGTTCTCCCTCTTCTCCGGCATCCCGCTGGAGTTGGAGGAGGCGGCGTGGACGCTCGGCTGCGACCGGCTGACAGCGTTCCGCAAAGTTGTGCTCCCGTTGATCCTGCCTGGGATCACCGCGTCAGCCATCTTTGCTTTCGTGATATCGTGGAACGAAGTTTTTGCGGCCGCAGTGCTTACCATCGAGAACCGGACTTTGACTGCCTTCTTGTTGGCGAGCCTGGCGGAGTCACCGCTTTACTTGAAATTCGCTGGCGGCTTCATCCTCGTCGTCCCGGCGCTTATCTTCATCTTTGCCGTCCGCAAATATTTGTTTGCGATGTGGGGCATCGCCAACCGCTGATTGGCACAACCAAGAACCGGAATTATCATCATGGCACAAATCGAAATCAAAGGTGTCGCCAAGCAATTCGGTAGCTATCAGGCGCTCCACTCCATCAACCTGTCGATCTCCGACCAAGAGTTCATGGTTCTTCTTGGTGCGTCGGGATGCGGAAAGACCACGCTCCTACGAATTGTCGCTGGGCTGGAAACCCCCACTGAGGGCGAAGTTTGGATTGGCGACCGCCGGGTGGATCACTTGCCGCCGCGCGACCGCGGCATCGCGATGGTTTTCCAAAACTATGCCGTCTTTCCCCATCTGACGGTGTTTGAGAATATCGGCTTCGGCCTCCGAATGGCAAAAGTCTCAAACGATGAAGTTAAGCGTCGTGTGGAGCGCAACGCCGAGCTCATGCACATCGAGCAGCTTCTGGCGCGCTACTCTGGCGAGCTGTCGGGCGGGCAACGACAGCGCGTCGCCGTTGCGCGGGCCCTTGCGATGGAACCCGACGTCATCCTCATGGATGAGCCGCTTTCCAACCTTGATGCGCTCTTGCGGCTTGAGATGCGCGCCGAACTGAAGGGCGTGCTGGCTGAAAGTAAAACCACCGCGATCTACGTGACCCACGATCAGGTCGAGGCGATGAGCCTGGCTGATCGGATTTCCGTCATGCACCAAGGCCGTATTGTGCAGTCAGCAACTCCGGTGGAAGTCTACCGCAATCCCGCCGAACACTTCGTGGCTGGCTTTATTGGCAATCCGCCGATGAACTTTCTGTCCGCTGTTCCCGAGGGGGCGGGACGTTACCGCGTTGCCGATAAAGTGTTGGACGGGCCGAACGGGGCAAGTGAACCGCTTGTCTTTGCCATTCGTCCTGAAGACCTGACGCTGTCGAACGACGGGTTCGCAGCGACTGTGAAGATCGTCGAGCCACTGGGTCCGCACCTTCTTGCAACGTGTGACGTCGCCGGGACGATGTTTCGCGCAATCCTCGATAGCGACATGACCGTGAAGCACGGCGATAAGCTGACGCTCGCTCCGCAGGACGGGCGGGTGCGCTGGTTCGATCCGGAAAGCCAGAGGGCCGTTGCATGAGGCCTGAGACTGCTCCGGCCAACGCACCGACCGTTGAGGACGCGATCGCCGTTCTCAAGGCGAACGATTTGGGCACCTACACGGTCCCCACACACGGGCTGTATCCCTTTCAGTGGAACTGGGACAGCTGTCTGACGGCGCTCGGCCAGGCGCACTTTGACGAGGCGCGGGCCTGGACCGAGATCGAAACTCTGTTCACCCATCAGTGGGAAGACGGGATGGTCCCGCATATCGTGTTCCACAAACACGATGACGGGTACTTTCCAGGCCCCGATGTGTGGCAAACGAACCGACCAGTGCCAACCTCCGGGATCACGCAGCCCCCGGTCGCGGGTTTTGCTGTGAGGCGGCTGTTTGAGCGCGCAAGCGACAAAGCTCTCGCCGAGCAACGTGCCCGAGCGTTACTTCCAAAGATCGCCGCCTGGCACGATTGGTTCTTTCGTGCGCGGGACCCGGAGGGCACCGGGCTCGTTGCGATCCTCCATCCGTGGGAGTCAGGTCGCGATAACTCAATCGACTGGGACGCTGCGCTCGACCGCGTCCCCATCGATGGGGTGATCCCGTTCCGGCGGCGCGATACGGAGCATGCCAACCCCGATCATCGCCCGACGCAGGCGCAGTATGAGCGATACATCGGGTTGGTGCAGCATTTTCGCGGCCTTGGCTGGGATAGCGCGCGCCTTCACGATGCATCGCCCTTCAAAGTGGTCGATCCCGGCTTCAACGCCATTCTCCTGCGCTCCTGCGCCGATCTCGCCGCCCTAGCCGAAGCGCTCGGCGAGACGAAGCTCGCGACGGACGCCCGAGCTCGCGCCGAGGCGGGCATCGCGGCGTTGGAGATGCTGTGGAGCGAGCCGTCAGGGCAGTACCTATGCTTGGATCGCGTGACGCGTGAACTTGTCGAAAGCTTATCGGTTGGTGGTCTTCTGGCAGCATTTGCACCAATTCCGCCGCACCGCGCTGCGCGGCTCGCCACCCGGATTGAAGAGGTTGCGGCGACGGCACAATACCTCGTGCCAAGTCACGACCCTACCGATCCGCGCTATGACGGCCGGCGTTATTGGCGCGGCCCAGCTTGGCTCATCGTAAACTACATGGTCGCCGACGGCCTTCGGGCAGCCGGTCAGCCCGCGATTGCGGAGCGCATTGAGGCTGACAGCCTCGCGCTTATCGCCGCCGGGTTCGCTGAATACTATGACCCAATCACAGGCGAGCCGTGTGGGGGCGGCAAGTTTACTTGGACAGCTGCGATTGCCGTGGAGATTTTAACAATGTCTGAGAAGCGTTCATGAAGCGCTCGCAGGTCAACGACATCATGGCGAGCGGCATCGATTTAATCCGCAGTCACAACTTTGCGCTGCCAGCTTTCGCGTGGTGGACGCCCGCCGAATTTCTGGCGCGCAGAGAGCAAGCGGCGCATTTGATCGCGGCGCGGTGCGGTTGGGATATCACCGATTACGGCACCGGAGACTTCAACCGTATCGGTCTTTTTCTCTTCACCTTGCGCAATGGCCGTCTCGATGAGCTTTCGCGCGGATGGGGGATGACTTACGCCGAGAAACTACTGATCTCCCGACAAGATCAGATTTCGCCGATGCATCGGCATGTTCTCAAAGCTGAGGACATTATCAATCGCGGTGGGGCCGACCTGATCGTTGAACTTTTCGGTTCCGACGATAATGGAAAATTTGCTCCAGACCGTGGCGGCACAGTGCTGTGTGACGGGATCCTTTTGACCTTCGCGCCTGGCGAGAAGCTGCGCCTCAAGCCTGGCGAGAGCGTCACGCTGATGCCTGGGGATTGGCACGCGTTCTGGGGGGAGGGCGGTGATGTCCTCATCGGAGAGGTGTCGACGGTGAACGACGATGAAAAAGACAACATCTATCGCGAAGCGCTTGGCCGGTTTTCGAAGATTATCGAAGATGAGGAACCGCGCCACCTGCTGGTGAGTGACTACGCAGTGCGGTTGGCCGCGTAACATCCCACTTAATAGGATTATGCTTTGAGCGCCATGGGACATGAGCGTCCGTCAGCCGCTGTGAAGTGTGTCGCTGGCGTCCAAGATTTCCGCGAGCAATGGGTTCGGGAAACGGCGCTGGAGTGTCACCGCAAGAAACCGCTCCGTGATCCCGTCGAGTTGTGCGCGCTCGACTAGGAGGCCCGAGGCCAGCTCGTCGCGCACGACGATCGGCGGTAGGACGGCCAGGCCCGCGCCCGCGCGTGCGAGAAGGCGGAGTGTGGCCATGTCGTCTGCCTCCGCAGCGATCTGGGGGACGATACCGAGGCGAGCGACGAGGCTGTCGAAGCCAGTACGTACTGCTGTTTCCGGTGTCGGCAGGATCAACGGGTTGTCCGAGAGGATCGCGGCAAGGGGTGCACGCCTTGGCGCGCTCTTCGGAAAGCCGACGATACTGACCGGTTGCTCATAGAGCTCGCGCACAAGGTAGGGGCTCGCCGAATCGCGTGCTGGGATCAGGTTTGTGAGCGCGATATCCAAGGTGAGCCCATCTAGCCCGCGCATGAGATCAGCCTGGGTGCCCGACCGGATCACAACCTCAACGTCTTGCCGCCCGATCATCGGAGCAACGAACTCGATCAGAAAGTTGCGCGACAGCGTCGACAGCGCCCCGACGCGCAGCACGCCGCGCTGTCTGCGCGATCGAGCAAGCGTCGCGCTGAGATCGTCGGCCGTGCGGAATATGATCTCGGCATGATCAAGCGCGATGCGGCCGGCTTCGGTCAGCACCAATCCTCGCCCTTTGCGCTCAAACAAGTCATGGCCAAGCATCGCTTCCAGGGTGCGAAGCTGGGTCGAGACTGCCGACTGCGATAGGTTCAGCGCGCGGGCCGCTCCGGTCAACGTCCCCACGTTAGCCACGGCACGGAATAGGCGGAGGTGATGAAGGTTGAGCTGAGCCATCGTTCGATATTGTAGAACGTTTCGTCCTAATGTTTGAAGTTTTCTTCAGCATGCGTTGCGCCATATCACTCGCCGATCTGCCGCACGCACGAGGCTCTGCCCCATGACGATCCCGATCCTGCCGCTGCTCGCTCCACTGATTGTCTTCGCAGCGTCTATTTTGTTCCTCGCGGCGCCGGGACGACGCCCTTCGATCCTGCCGCAGGTCGCCGAGATTGCGGCACTCATCGCTCTCGGCTTGGCCGGCGCGGGGGTGGTTCAGTTGCTGGCCTCTGGCCAATCGTCGTTCTCCGCCGCGAGCGGAATCATCGGGTTCCGCCTCGACGCGATCAGCGCGACGATGACGCTCCTGGTGGCGTTTGTCGGCTGGGTCGTGGTGCGCTATTCCCGCTTCTACCTCGACGGCGAAGCCCGCGAAGGCGCGTTTCACGGGTGGATGCTTGCCGCGTTGGGGTCCGTGTTGGTGCTCGTGCAGGCGGCAACACTGCCTGTCCTGATCGTTGCGTTCTTGGCCGTTGGACTCGCGATGCGGCGGCTCCTGTTATTTTACGCAACGCGCCCAGAGGCACAGCGCGCGGCAGCGAAGTTCTCACTCGTCTGGGGCATCGGAGACGCCACACTGATCGCAGCCACCGCGCTTATCGCGTTTGCGTTCGGGACCACCAACATCGCAGAGGTGAACGCTGCCGCACAGAACGGTTTGCCGCTGGCGGCGCAGTTTGCGGCAGCGCTTTTGGTGGTGACCGCAGTTCTGAAGACGGCTTGCTTTCCCCTCCATGGCTGGCTGACCGAAGTCATGGAGGCTCCGACGCCCGTCTCGGCGCTTTTGCACGCAGGCATCATCAACTCCGGTGGTGTTCTCCTGATTGTCACCGCCAGCCTTGTGGAGGCGAGCACGGCGGCCATGGCTGCACTCGTGATGATCGGCGGATTTACCGCGCTTTTCGGCGGGGTGGTGATGCTGACGCAGAGCGTTGTGAAGACAGCGCTAGCATGGTCCACCGTGGCTCAGATGGGATTTATGTTGCTGCAGTGCGGCCTCAGCCTGTGGCCGTTGGCGCTCCTGCACATCGTTGCGCATTCGCTCTACAAGGCGCACGCGTTTCTGGCGTCCGGCGGCGCAGTCCAGGCGGTGCTACAGTCGCGCAAGCCGGGCCCCATCGCCGCTCCCAATCTCGGGGCCGTTTTGCGCTCGTTCGTGCTGGCGTTGGTTCTGTACGCGGCCGTTGCATCTACCTTCTGGTTGGTGGTGGGGCCGAAGTCCGCCCAGGCGCTCGCGCTTGGCGCAATCTTGATCTTTGGCGTCGCCTACCTGGTCGCACAGGGGCTGGCTGAGACCGCCCCGAAGGCGTTGACGGTGCGGACTGTACGGGCGTCGGTCGCGGCCGCCGTCGCCTACTTCACATTCCAAACCGTGGCTGAGATGCTGTGGGGGCCATCGCTGCCAGCTGCCCCCACGCCGGACCCGCTTGAGTGGGCGTTGATCACCTTGGCGGTCATCACCTTCGGTTTGGTCGCTGTCGCGCAGGCACTCTTTCCCTTGTGGGCGCATCATCCTGCGACCGCAGGCCTGCGCGTTCACATCGCAAACGGCCTTTACCTGAACGCGCTGCTCGACCGCGCCCTGGGCGGCCTCAAAGCCCCTCAGACGAAGTAACCGCACGCACCGACCACCCGCGGAGAATTGCACAATGCTCATGACGCAAGCAGCGACCGAGCCGCTTATCATCTCCAATGTCCTCAAGGCGGCGGAGACCGCAGCACGGTTCATTCCGCCAGCGTTCCCGCTGGATGCGACCGTGGCGGTCAACCCATTTCTCGGGCAAGCCGATGAGGACATGGCCCACGCCGCCGCGCGCCTCGCCCGCGTTGCCGGTGTGCGGGCGACGCAGGAGCGCACCACCTACGCGAAACAGGTTTCCGAGGGACGGATCAGTGACGACGATCTTCTCGCTGCTCTCGACGACAGCGCGTCTGCGCTCAAGCCCGCGAACGTGGCGGCGCTGAAGGCAAGCCTTTCCGCCCCGAGCCCCCGGCCACAAGCGCTGCCGACGATCGCCGATCTCGCTCGGGCGGCGAGTGGCGCGGATTGGCCCGCCATCATCTCGCGCAGTTTTGGCCTTTGGGCAGCTGGCTATTTCGACCGGGGCCAAGCGTTCTGGACGCCGGCACCAGGCCTTGGCGCGTTTGCATCTTGGCGGGCGTGGGCGACCAACGACATGACGCCTGAGATCTTTGGGCTTCGCGGGTTCTGCGCCCACGTCGCCGCAGCGCCCGACACCGCTGATCGCGCGAACATGCGCGCTGCAAACGCGCTCGGGATGACGGCCGAGGCCGCTGAAACGGCGTTCCATCGCTTACTGATCGATCTGGGCGGCTGGTCGCAGCACGCGCGTTGGCTCTTGTGGCAGGCTGAGCTCTACGGTCAGACGGACGAAAC
>CAKZYH010000473.1 GCA_937884725.1 uncultured Paracoccaceae bacterium | reverse complement strand
AGTTGCCCGACGCCGTGGAGGCGCGGATGAAGCAGCTTTTCGACGTGCGCCTGAATACCGATGATCGGCCCTTCACCCAAGCAGAACTCGTGCAGGCGGTGCGCGAAGCGCGGGTGCTTGTACCAACCATTACGGACCGCATTGACGCTGGCGTTCTGGCGCAGGCTGGGGAAGAGCTCGGCCTCATCGCCAACTACGGCAACGGAACCGACAACATCGCGGTGAACGCCGCTGCGCAGCGCAAAATCGCTGTCACCAACACGCCAGGCGTGCTGACCGAAGACACTGCCGATCTCACGATGGCGCTGATGCTGGCCGTTCCGCGGCGGCTGCGCGAAGGGCTTGCCGCCATCGAGGACGATGCCTTCACCGGATGGCGCCCCACGTGGATGAATGGGCGGCGCGTGTCGGGAAAGTCGCTCGGAATTGTGGGGCTCGGCCGGATCGGCTCGGCAGTAGCCCGCCGGGCCCGCGCGTTCGGAATGGATGTGCATTACCACAACCGCCGACCCGCGGCCCCGTCCATCACCGAAGCGCTCAACGCCACCTACTGGTCGAGCCTTGATCAGATGCTCGCCCACATGGACATCGTGAGCCTGCACTGCCCGCAGACACCGGGGACTTTCCACCTGCTGTCTGCGCGGCGACTGCGCCTGATGAAGCCGGAGGCGGTGCTGATCAACACGGCACGCGGCGAGATCGTTGACGAGAAAGCGCTCATCGCTCAGCTGCGTGCTGGAGAGCTTGGCGGCGTCGGCCTTGATGTATTTGAGCACGAGCCCGCGGTGGATGAAGACCTATTGGCCCTACAGCGCGAGGGCAAAGCGCTCCTTTTGCCGCACATGGGCTCAGCCACAATCGAAGGTCGCCTGGAGATGGGCGAGATGGTGACTATTAACATCCGCACATTCCTCGACGGCCACCGGCCGCCGCACTTAGTCTTGCCATAAAGCTTGATTGCTGTTCACGCTATGGTCAGCGTTTCGGATTAGGCATGGCGTCAAGCCCCGGGGGGCCGCAAACTGCGGTCGTCCACGACAAGAATAAAGGATGGTCGGCCATGGTTTGCGCACGCTCTACGCTGTTGGCTTTGTTGGCGACGGCGCTTGTGGTGTCGGGCTGCATCAGCCGCAGCCAGCCACCGCGCGTGGTGGCCGCACCGTCGCAACCCGTCCAGCGCACCCAGTTGCCGCCACCCACCGATGTGGCCCCCGTTGCCGAAGAGGCCTTGCCTGACGCCGAGCAGCAGGTGGCGTCGTTGCCCGACGAAGCCACGTCGCTCGAAGTGGGGCGCGGTGATCTCGTCGGGGGGTGGACCGTGTCGTCGGCGGGCGATACGTGCGGGCTTTTCATGTCGCTCACCACCTGGACCGGCGGCTATCGCGCCTCCACCCGGGGCTGCGCCTCGCCGGCGCTCGCCGGCATCAGCGCGTGGGATGTGAGCGGCACCACGGTCAGCTTGAAAGGCGGGGAGGGGGCGTCCCCCGTCGCCAGCTTACGCGCCACATCACCCACGAATTTCCAAGGTGCGACGGTTGATGGCGCCGCCATCACGGTGAGCCGCTAATGGCGCAACTGCCCGCGATGCTCCCACCCATCGGCGATGACGAGGCCTCCCCTGAGGTGGCTGCCATCTACGCCGACATCCGCAAGACGCGTGGGACCGATTTCATCAACAATTTCTGGCGCGTGATGGCGCACGACCCGGCTATGCTACGCCGCACCTGGGAGAGCCTGAAGGAGGTGATGGGTCCGGGCGCGCTCGATCCGCTGACCAAGGAGCTCATTTACATCGCCGTGTCCGTCACCAACGGGTGCACCTACTGCATCAACTCTCACACCGCCGCTGCCCGCGCGAAGGGCATGGACGACGCCATGTTCACCGAGCTTGTTAGCATCGTCGGCATGGCCAACGAGACCAACCGCATCGTCACCGCGCTTCAAGTTCCGGTGGACGACGCTTTCTTGGAACGCTGAGCGCCCGTCCGAGCGCCAGCGTCTATCGGTCGCCTGCACGGCCGCCCTTCTTGTCGACCACCACAGCGCAGATTCCAAGAACTACTGAAACTATGAACATGACAAACACGGACAAATTAATGTCTAAGAGTGTCGTACGCAGCAGCGATCCAGCGCCGGTGCTTTCATAGGCCGCAATCTCAGCGTCGTAGCCAGTGATGAAAAATATTCCCAGGGCGAATATCATCAAAGACGAAAAGAAAAAGACTGACGCATCGCGTTTCATCTGTTGTCTCCCAACTCAGATGCATTTCTCCGCTTTGGCTAGGCTCACACTAATTATCATTCTAATGCAACTTCGCTCGACAGAAACTTGATATGCTGGCATGGATCGCGGCGAGCGATTTCGAGGGATTGCCAAGCGACCTGGCCTGCCATTTTGCCGACCTGCGTCGGCGCAATTGTCGCGTTTTTCTTCGGCGCTGCCTGGTATGGCGGCCTTAGCAAAGCGTGGATGAAGGCCGCCAAGGTCACCCCTGAAGAGGCCAAGATGGGACCCGTGCTCTTCGTCGTGACCTTCGTGACAGCGCTTGGCATCAGCTTCGGCATAGGCGCCGTACTCGCCACGTTGGGGATTTCCAACTCCATCCCCTCAGCGATGATCGTCACCGCCTTCATCTGGCTCTTCCTGACGCTCTTCCCGCTGAACCTCAACCACCGCTACCAGGGTGCTTCGTTCGCCCTGACGCTGATCGATGGCTTCTACTGGCTCGCAGTTTTCCAGATCGCAGCGCTCAGCCACGTCCTGATGGGAGGCGCGCCGAAATTCCTCGGCTAACCGGCGTTACGCGTAGTTTCGTTCCCGGGACATCCGGCCGATACCAGGGTTGAAGGTATTGGTGGGGTCGCACTGTTTGTAGAAATCGGCGAGGTCAGGCTTGGCTGGGTAGAGGTGCCCAACGTTGTGCTCTGACGGGAACTCCGCGCCGCGTTCCTCGAAGGTATCGAGGAGCTGTGCCTTCACAGCTTTCACATCGACACCTTTTGCGACGATGTAGTCCTGATGAAGGACGTGGCAGAAGAAGTGCCCGTAATAGATTTTGTGGACGATGTGCTGCTCGATTTCCGGAGGCAACACTTCGAACCAATCCTCTTCGTTGCGGCGCAGCGCCACGTCGAGGGATAGGATGTCCTCGGTCTTTTCGCCATGAACGTTGTGATAGCGGACCGCGGCGCCCGCGGCTGCAAACCGGTGGAGCCCAGCGATCTTGGCCTCCTTGTCCGTGCAGGTGAAAACCTCTCCATCTTCCTCCTCAAACAGCGCGTTGACGTAGGCCTCAGCCTCTTCAATCCCGTCATCACGCATTTTGAGCATCAGGTGGTGCTCGTAACGCTTATGAAAATCGCGCATCCGTTCTGGCAAAATGTTCGGCCATATTTTCGCGATCACCTGCATGACGTGATCGGTGAGGTACTTCGGCAAAATCGGTAGCTTGTTCAGCCGCGCATCCATGATGCCTTTGAGAGCAAAGAACATCGGCAGCCGGTCGGTGCCGAGGTACTTGATCATCAACACGGTATCTTTTCCGTAGGTCTCAGAAAGGTCGTATGCCTCGCGGTGCAAATACTCCGCGGAGACTGGCAGATTCTGAAAATTCTTGAGCATGTGCCGCCGGAGTTTCGTCAGCACATGCGTATCGTTGGTCCCGATGTAAAAGACTTTTTCGGCCTTTGACTTTGGAAACGTGTCGAGCCGCAGTGCGAATACCGCAAGCTTGCCGGCACAGCCCGAGGCTTCGTAAAGTCGACGCTTGTCGGCATTGAAGCGTGACGGTGTCGGTGCATCCACATCGCGCACCAGCTGGCGGTATTCGCTGTCGGAGGCCCGGCGGTTGGTCGCCTCCACATGGTCGCGGTCGTATTCGCCCTCCTGCAATCGCGTCAGGATCTCTTCCGGA
>CAKZYH010000472.1 GCA_937884725.1 uncultured Paracoccaceae bacterium | reverse complement strand
CGGTCGACACGGTGCTGCCCATTGACCGTGGGGCAAAGGTGAACGCGGGTGACGTTCTCGCGCGTATTCCGCTGGAAAGCGCGAAGACGCGTGACATCACCGGTGGTCTCCCGCGGGTTGCGGAGCTGTTCGAAGCCCGGCGTCCGAAGGACAACGCTGTCATCGCGGAAATCGACGGGACGGTGCGGTTCGGCAAGGACTTCAAGAACAAGCGCCGGATCATCATCGACCCGCCGGCGGACTCGGGCGAAGAGCCACGCGAGTACATGGTGCCGAAGGGCAAGCACATTCACCTTCAAGATGGCGATCCCATCGAGAAGGGGGACTACATCCTCGACGGCAACCCTGCACCGCACGACATCCTGGCGATCCACGGGGTGGAGGCTCTGGCCGCCTATCTCGTGAACGAGATCCAGGGCGTTTACCGGCTCCAGGGTGTGGGCATTAACGACAAGCACATCGAGGTTATTGTCCGGCAGATGCTCCAAAAGGTGGAAATCACCGATCCGGGCGATTCGGACCTTCTGACCAACGAGCAGCTGGACCGGCTGGAGCTCGACGAGCTGAACGACGATCTGATCGAGAAGGGGATGAAGCGAGCTAAGGGTGATCCGGTGCTTCGGGGCAGCACCAAGGCCTCGCTGCAGACCCGCTCGTTCATCTCGGCTGCATCGTTCCAGGAAACGACGCGTGTGCTGACCGAGGCTGCGGTCTCCGGAAAGGCCGACTATCTGGAGGGCCTGAAGGAGAACGTGATTGTGGGTCGCCTGATCCCGGCTGGTACGGGCGGCATGATCAACCGCATCCGTGAGGTGGCCGGCAAGCGCGATGACCTCATCGAAGAGGCAGAGCGCGCTGCGCAGGGCGCGGACGAGGCCGCGTTGATGCTGGAAGACCAGCGGGCCGCGGAAGAGGCTGTGCCGGGCGAGTAAGGCCTGCGTCGCATTGGACGAAAAAGCCCCGCTTCGGCGGGGCTTTTTTTGTGCTGTTCAGCGTCGGCGCTTGTGCTTCGGCGTGTCAAAGACAAGCCGTGGCGTCGAACGCTACCCAGCGCTCGGCGCGCTCAACATTGCGATCTGTGGGCCGACGTTGTGGTAGGTGACGCCTTTGCCTTGAGCGGCGCGGCGGTCTTCCATGGCGAGGTGAATTCGGAACGCCCGACCGCGGAGCGGCGGCATGTCGTAAAAGTCGAGGCCGTTCCAGGGCATAAACGGATCGCGGCGGCTCATGCCGTAGAGCGCGGTGCGCGTGGTGGGACGCGTCGACGGTGTGCGGCGGTGGAAGCCGAACGTATCGGCGACCACCAAGGTGTTGGCTTTGACGGGAAAGGTGCGGGGCGCGCCGTAGCCAAGCGCGCTCAGTTCGTCCGAGTGGACGCGGAACGAGCCGGCCTGATGGTGTTCGTCACCGCGGCTTGACCAGTGTTTCGCTTGATCATCCTCCCAGTTCAGCCGCTCCGGCGTAAGGATGTGGCTGCCGGGGACGTAGGTGAACGGGCCGTCCTGTTCGGGAACATCGTGCAGGAAGAGCCAGAACTTTGCGTTCGAATGGAACGTATCGGCGTGGAAGTTGGCCTGGGGATCAGCGGCGCCGTCCTCCGGCGTGACCGCGACGGTCTGGAGCATCGCAATGGTGTGGCCGGCGCGTCCGGCGACATATGCGATCAGGTCTTTGACATCGTTTCGGCGAATGAAGGCGGAAAGCTCGCCAAACGCGGTTCCGTCCGGCCTTGCCGGCACGGGGAAGGTGCGGTCGATGGCGCTTCCTTGACGCAGCTCCCAGGCGGGTAGGGGCGTTGATGCCAGTTCGCGCTGCAGCTCCCGGAAAAGGTCCCTTGGAAGCGCATTCTCACGCACGACGATCCCGTCGCGATCAAACGCTTCGCGTTCTGCGGGATGGATGCGCGATTGGAGGGCCTTTCGCCGGCGCGCTGCCATGGCCGCGGCGAGGGCCACGCGGCGGCGATGGAGGCCCTTTGCGTTGAGCGCAGTCGAGCCGATGGCAGCGTTGCTTCGGAAGGATTTCTGCGCGCTCAGAATAGCCGGCGCAGCACTCAGAACTTTGAGAACCGACATGTTCCTCTCCCGACTCATTTTAAGTCCCGCTAACATAGTGCCGCTGCTATGCGAATGGTGTCGAAGTGGTAAACCACGGCGGCTTCGCTTGACGGGGGCACGTCGTGTGGTTATCTCCGCCCCCACGGTGGGCGGCACGCTCACCCTGACACATCCGTGTGAGATATCGGCGCCACGTGGTCGAAGATACATCGACCCGTTGCGCCTTTGGCCGTTTTTAACACCGGCTAATGGCGATTTTGGTTTAGGGCGGCTTGTGTGCTGCCATCGGGAAGGTTGAATGCCGACGATCCAGCAGCTCATTCGCAAGCCGCGCGTAGCGCCGGTCAAGCGCAACAAGGTGCCTGCCATGCAGGCCAACCCGCAAAAGCGGGGTGTGTGCACGCGCGTCTACACGACGACGCCGAAGAAGCCGAACTCGGCACTCCGGAAGGTCGCCAAAGTTCGCCTCACCAACGGGTTCGAGGTGATCGGCTACATCCCCGGCGAGGGGCACAACCTTCAAGAGCACTCTGTGGTGATGATCCGCGGTGGTCGCGTGAAGGACCTTCCAGGTGTGCGCTATCACATCCTGCGCGGTGTTCTGGACACGCAGGGCGTGAAGAACCGGAAGCAGCGTCGCTCCAAGTACGGTGCTAAGCGGCCGAAGTAAGGTATCTCGCCGCGCCGGGTATGATCGGCAGCGGCGATGGTCGCTGCGGGCCTGAGTGATAAATCTCAGGCGTGGTTAGCGGCGGTTGGAGCGCGGTTTTGAAATGCGCGCTCGCCAAATGGACGGTCGCTGGGGTGAGGGTACGTGAAGGCCTGTCCCCGGCGAAACAGGGTTTTGTAACGCTGCTCTCTCGATGGCCGCCACGGCGACACTGAGATGCACACGAACTTATGCGCAGGGATCAACTGAACGATGAGCCGCCGTCACAGTGCCGAAAAGCGTGAGGTTTTGCCGGACCCGAAGTTCGGCGATCTCGTGCTGACCAAATTTATGAACGCCATCATGTATGATGGTAAGAAGTCTGCCGCCGAGAAGATCGTCTACGGTGCGCTCGACATTTGCCAAGACAAGGCGCGGACCGATCCGCTTCAGATGTTCCACGACGCGCTCGGCAATGTTTCGCCTCAGGTGGAAGTGCGCAGCCGCCGGGTTGGTGGTGCAACTTACCAGGTTCCTGTCGAAGTTCGGCCTGAGCGTCGGCAAGCGTTGGCGATCCGTTGGCTGATTGCCGCGGCCCGCAAGCGCAACGAGAAGACTATGGTGGACCGGCTTTCCGGCGAGCTGATGGACGCGGCCAACAACCGTGGCACGGCTGTTAAGAAGCGTGAGGACACGCACAAGATGGCTGAGGCCAACCGCGCGTTTTCGCACTACCGCTGGTAAGAGCCGGCGTTCCGGCACAGCGGTGCGCTGTGCCGTGTCATTCGTTGGATTTGTGCTTCGTTCCGGCGCGGTTTTGACGGCGGAACGGAGAGCGCCTCGGGCTCGCGCTTGTGGCATGCGGCAAAGGTGATCCGCAGAGGGTGGATGCAGCGTCGCTGACCCTTGATTGCCGCGCAAAAGCGCGTAATTCAGCGCAAGTGGATGCGTCGGGGGAGCCGGCGCGCTACCCGTTGTTTGGTTTCGGGCGATTTCGCCCTCGCATGGCGCAGGGTTTTTTGACCGGCGCTGATCTCAGAAGAGCACGTCATGGCCCGCACGCACAAGATCGAAGATTACCGCAATTTCGGCATCATGGCGCACATTGACGCCGGGAAGACGACGACCACTGAGCGCATCCTGTACTACACCGGCCGTAGCCATAAGATCGGCGAAGTCCACGATGGCGCAGCAACCATGGACTGGATGGAGCAGGAGCAAGAGCGCGGCATCACGATCACGTCGGCCGCGACTACCTGTTTCTGGCAAGACAAGCGCCTGAACATCATCGACACGCCAGGGCACGTGGACTTCACCATTGAGGTGGAGCGCTCTCTTCGTGTGCTCGATGGCGCGATCGCGCTGCTCGACGCCAACGCCGGAGTTGAGCCACAGACTGAAACAGTGTGGCGCCAAGCCGATAAGTACGCTGTTCCCCGGATGATCTTCGTCAACAAGATGGACAAGATCGGCGCCGACTTCTTCCGCTGCCTCGAGATGATTGAGGAGCGCCTCGGTGCCAACCCGCTCGTCATGCAGCTGCCGATCGGCGCGGAGAACGATTTTGCTGGGTGCATCGACCTTGTGAAGATGCAGGCCATTGTGTGGGACGGCGAGGCGCTCGGCGCATCGTACGAGTACACGGACATTCCAGCCGATCTGCAGGATCGCTCGGCTGAGTATCGCGAGAAGCTGATCGAGAAGGCCGTTGAGGTCGATGATGCGGCGATGGA
This sequence comes from uncultured Paracoccaceae bacterium, assembly GCA_937884725.1. Classification (GTDB taxonomy): domain Bacteria; phylum Pseudomonadota; class Alphaproteobacteria; order Rhizobiales; family Amorphaceae; genus Acuticoccus. The sequence goes on along the minus strand of CAKZYH010000472.1, from coordinate 1,829 downwards.
AGCGTACCTTGAGGGTAACGAGCCCGACGAGGCGACTCTGAAGGCGCTGATCCGCAAGGGCACCATCGACAACACTTTCGTGCCGATTTTCACGGGTTCGGCGTTCAAGAACAAAGGCGTGCAGCCGCTGCTCGACGCCGTCGTCGACTACCTGCCGCATCCGCTCGACGTTGAATCCATTAAGGGCATCGACGCCAAGACCGAAGAGCCGATTGCGCGAAAAGCGTCTGACGAAGAGCCTCTGTCGATGCTGGCTTTCAAGGTGATGAACGACCCGTTCGTGGGTACGCTCACATTCTGCCGCATCTACTCCGGTGTGCTTGAGCAGGGCACAGGTGTTCTCAACACCGTGAAGGAGAAGCGTGAACGCGTTGGCCGGATGCTGCAGATGCACTCCAACTCGCGCGAAGAAATCAAGATCGCCTACGCGGGCGACATCGTGGCGCTGGCGGGGCTGAAAGAGTCTACCACCGGCGACACGCTTTGCGATCCGTCCTCACCGGTGATCCTGGAGCGGATGGAATTCCCGGATCCCGTGATCGACATTGCCATTGAGCCGAAGACGAAGTCGGACCAGGAAAAGATGGGTCTGGCGCTGAACCGGCTTGCCGCTGAGGATCCATCCTTCCGGGTTAAAACCGACCACGAGAGCGGGCAGACCATCATCTCAGGGATGGGCGAGCTTCACCTCGACATCCTGGTCGATCGCATGAAGCGCGAGTTTAAGGTCGAGGCCAACATTGGTCAGCCCCAGGTGGCGTACCGGGAGACGATCTCTCGTTCGGCTGAGATCGACTACACGCACAAGAAGCAGACCGGTGGCACGGGTCAGTTTGCGCGCGTGAAGTTGACCATCGAGCCGACCGAACCCGGCGAGGGGTTTGCGTTCGAGAGCACGATTGTCGGCGGTGCGGTACCCAAGGAGTACATCCCGGGTGTTGAGAAGGGCATCTCGTCGGTGATGACGTCCGGGCCTATTGCTGGCTTCCCGATGGTCGACATCAAGGCGACGCTCACCGATGGTGCGTTCCACGACGTGGACTCCTCGGTTCTGGCGTTCGAGATTGCCGGCCGTGCAGCGTTCCGTGAGGGATGCCAGAAGGCGTCTCCGAAGCTGCTTGAGCCCATCATGAAGGTTGAGGTGGTGACGCCTGACGAGTTTGCGGGCACCGTCATGGGTGACCTCAACTCTCGCCGTGGTCAGATCCAGGGCACCGAGGCACGCGGTATCGCGTCGGTGGTGAATGCGTTTGTGCCGCTCGCCAACATGTTTGGTTATGTGTCGAACCTGCGTTCGATGACGCAGGGTCGTGCGCAATACACCATGCAGTTCGACCATTATGAGCAAGTGCCTCAGGCGGTCGCGCAGGAGGTTCAGGCGAAATACGCCTAACGATTTCGGGCCGCCCGGCTGGAATCGGGTGGCTTTGCAACCCGGCAGCACGTGTTGCCGGTTGCTAAAAGGCGGGTCGCCCTTTAGTAGCGGCCCAACACTGCGCCGTCCGACCATCGGGCGGCGTGTTATTTAACAAGCGTCAGCGCCACACCAAATCAGCGCCAGCGACTGAGAAGGACAACGGAGAATCGCCCATGGCGAAGGAGAAGTTCGAGCGTTCCAAACCGCACCTGAACATCGGCACCATCGGTCACGTTGACCATGGTAAGACGTCGCTAACGGCGGCGATCACGAAGGTGTTGGCGGAATCGGGCGGTGCGACGTTTAAGGCCTACGACCAGATCGATGCGGCGCCGGAAGAAAAGGCGCGCGGCATCACCATCTCCACCGCGCACGTGGAGTATGAGACCGGCAACCGGCACTACGCCCACGT
>CAKZYH010000471.1 GCA_937884725.1 uncultured Paracoccaceae bacterium | reverse complement strand
AACGCCGACTACATCGCCGCCATCGATGCGGGCGCGGGCAACGACTTCGTTGTCATCAACGGCGCCGGCACAGTCGACCTCGGCACCGGCGCGGACCAGCTCACCGCCAACGGCTACGTCGGGCAAATCCACGCCACCGGCACCGCCGGCAACACCCTCGCCCTCAACGCCGGCGCCGGCACGGTCGATCTCAGCGAAGGCAACGATGTCGTCACGGCAAACGCCTGGCTCATCGGCCTCACCGCAGGCGGCGGCGACGATGACATCAGCCTAAGCGCCGGCGGCGACACCATCGACCTTGGCGACGGCGCCGACATCCTCAACGCAGACGGTTACATCATCAGCCTCGACGCGGGCGACGGCGACGACACCGTCACGCTCAACGCCAGCGGCGGCATCATCGACCTTGGCGAGGGCAACGACACCTTCCAGTCCACCTCAGGCTGGATCAGCGGCGTCGATGGCGGCCTCGGCGACGACAACATCACCATCGCGGGCGGCACAGCCAGCGGCGGCGCAGACAACGACCACCTCGCCACCGACGGCGACAGCGTCAGCTTCCTGTTCGGCGATGAGGACGACGACATCCTCACCTTCACCCCCACCGCCCAGAACGAATACAACCAGTTCAACGGCGGCTCAGAAGCCGTGCGCGACACCCTCGTTATCCTCGTCGAGGAGTTCAGCGCCGCCGATATTCAAACTCTACAAAACGACCTATCCGGCTACTCAGAAGCCGAGACAGCCTACCTATCGCAATTCAACATCCGCATCGAAGACGTCGAGCGCGTCGTGGTCAAAACACCGTCCGACGAGGTCGCCCCCGAATTCTTCATCACAATCGACCTGGACGCGATCTTCTAAAACAAAACCACCGCGCCAAGGGGAGGACGAAGGGGGGCCGCTCAAGCCCCCCTTTTCTTAGTCCGCCCCACGCTAGCGCCGATGAGGATCATTCTGCGGCAGTTCGCCCGCAAGTTCCGGCCGATCCTTCCACGCAGGCTTCGGCCCAACACCGCCCCCCGCCACCGCATCCGGGGACGCCACGCCATTTGCCAGATCCGGAATGTACCGCGGGCAATTCGGAAAGATCTCATCCGCCTGCAGCCGGACGGCAAGCTTCCCGCCAACCCCATCCAACAACTCGCACAGACCGTTTACCCTCAACCGCTTCGGCTTCTCCCCGAACCGAATGAACAACAGCCCCGCCCTCGGCGAGCACTTGATGTTCCCAAGGCTCCGGTACATCGAGTTCCCATCATAGTCGGGCCATTCGAGCGTGGCCGGACCTGTGACGCGCACGAAGCCCGGCGCTCCGCCTTTGAACGAACAATCAACGCTGTCCCCGTGCGCGGTGGCGAGGAAGAAAAACTCCGACGTCTCGATCATCTCGATCTCGTCAGGCCCGAAAACATCGAGCCGACGGACCCGTTCGAGTGCATCGGCCACCCTGCGCCCATCGAACCGATCCTGCAGCGCGCGGTGCCCCTCATGATAAACCGGTTTTCGCACTCCACTCATCTCCGACACCCCGCAACGTTGCTGACGCTGCATCCGTATAGACGAATAGCACCAAGCTGCCCTGCCGAGGCCACGTCCTCATCGCCGGGGCCCAAAACGTTGCAACAGGCTGTCCCTGGCGCCGCCGGTACAATCGTTGCAAAACTCCCCGCAGATGCCGGGCGACCCAACAAGCCCCGCCAGTCAAACAGTGGAAGGAGCCAGCCATGTGCCACCCCCTCATCATGAGCTACGTGAAGGGCAAAGCAATCAGCCGCCGCGACATGTTCCGCGGCACCGCGGCCGCCGGCGCCGCCGCCATTGCCGCCACCACCGCCCTCACCCCGCGTTCGGTGCTTGCCCAGCCCGCCACGCGCGTGATCGACCTCACCCACACCCTCAACGCCGACTTTCCCACCTATACCGGTGAAACGCTCTTCTTCACCGAGGAAGTCTTCTCCTTCGCCGACAACGGCTTCAACCTCGATAACCTTCGCATCAGCGAGCACATCGGCACCCACATCGACGCCCCGCTTCACTTCACCGACGGCGGCACCACCATCGACGAAGTGCCCGTCGAGACCCTCGTCGTGCCGCTCGCCATCGTCGACATCAAAGAAAAGGCCGACGCCAACCCCGACGCGCAGGTCACGCCGGACGACCTCAAGGCCTGGATCGCCACCCACGGCCCGATCCCCCAAGGCGCGTGCGTCGCTCAAAACGCCGGCTGGCAAAGCCGCCTCGGCACCCCCGGCTTCCGCAATGCTGACGACGGCGGCGTGATGCACTTCCCAGGCTTCCACGTGGAAGCTGTCAAAATGCTGCTCGAAGAGGCCGACGTCACCGGTGTTGGCGTGGACACCCTCTCCATCGACTTCGGCCAATCCGCGGACTTCGTCACCCACTACGAATGGCTCCCCGCCAACCGCTGGGCCGTCGAAAACATGGCGAACCTCGACGAACTCCCCGCGACGGGCGCCACGCTCGTCGTCGGCGCCCCAAAACACCAGGGCGGCACCGGCGGCCCCTGCCGCCTCATGGCCCTCATCTAACCCCCGGGCACACCAAAATCCCGGGCTCTATCAGTCGACCGTTCTTGGTGCTCCCATGAACGGTCGACTTCAACCAATGTTCGTGCAAGCAAACTTGCAACACGGCGCGCGCGAGCCGACACGAGCGAGAACTGTTTTAGTATCTAAAGTTCACGAAACTCAGCAAATCCCGTCCGCCATAGTTGGGATAAGCCTTTGACAGCGCAGCAATCGCAGTCTTGGCGTCCGCGCTGTCTGCCAGTGTTGCTTGCTGGAAGCTGAGGTACCCAATGGCATCATCTATCGCACCCGGCGACGCTGGCAGTCCGTGCCCGGCACCGACTACCTTCAAGCCATCTGTCGCTGCAATCGACTGTAGCGCAGCAATCCAGTTCTCGGCGTTACCAAGCGGAAACGCATGGGCATTGGCGTAAAGCAAGTCCTGCGCAATCACGAGCCCTGCCTCCGGAAACGCAAAGGTCAGCGTCACAGCCGCCTCAGCATCGTTCACCTCTGAGATGAGCACCTCGACCCCATCCCAGTCCCCAACGCCCACTTCAAGCGAGCCAGTCGGCAGATAAAGCTCAGTGGTATCGCCCAGCTGTTCTTTGCGCCGCTGATACATGCCTTGGTTTTTGTCGACATCCGCACGCACAGCCGCAGATGTGACAAAATCAACATCGGAGAACTGCGCCGCACCCAACAGGTGATCAGGATGAGAGTGCGATAGATACATGCCCGCGATCGGTTTACCGAGACTATCGGCATAGCCGCGCGCCTCCGACGCAAACCCTTGGAGAAACTGCGCGTCGATCACGTGCAGCGCATTGGCCGTTTCCACGATATGCGTGTTCACCATCGCCGACGCCTCAGGCGCCGTATAGCTGTGCAATGTAATGGGCCCCAGCTTATGGATGGTCACCGTCCCGCTCAACGGCGTGACCGCGCTGTCGTCCGCCAGAGCGATCCGTCCGGTGGACGCAAACGCCCCAGAGATCGCGCCAGCTGAGGCCGCGAGCTTGATCATGCTTCGACGGTTGAGGCTCAATTCGCTCATGGCTTCTTCCTATCTTCGAGTGATAAGAAGCACCATAAACCAGCGATTTTCCGAGCTTAACGAGCCCTGATCAATCCATTACATTCATCAAATGAATATCACAACGATCGACCTCAACCTCCTTCGCGTCTTTCACGTCCTCGCGGAGGAGCGCAGCGTCACCAAAGCGGCACTCCGCCTGGGGCTAAGCCAGCCCGCTGTCAGCAACGCCCTTCGCCGGCTCCGCGTGCTCCTTCGGGATGAGTTATTCATCCGCGGGCAGGGCGGCATGGTGCCCACACCGCACGCTGAAGCTTTAGTCGGACCGATCGACGACGCGCTCCGCACCATGCAAACCGCGTTGCTCGGCGGCCCCGAAATCGACCCAGCCCGTATTGTCGAACCCATCGTGATCACGTGCGCCGACGAAGAGATCGTCCTCCACGGCGCCGACCTCCTCGCCGCGTTCAACGCATGCGGATGCCACGCGCCAATTCAGTTTCGGCCGCTGAGCCTGGAGTACGGCGCCGCCGAACTTTGGCGAAACCGCCTGTCGTTGACCATCACAACGATCCTCTTCGCGCCAGATGGCCTCAAGCAACGCAAAGTCTACGACGAGCATCTCGTCTGCTTAGTCAGAAAAGATCATCCAGCCACAAAAAACTGGAACCTTGACGCTTACCTTGAAGCAGAACACCTGCTGATTGCCCCCATGGGCGGTTCCCCCCAGGGCTATCTCGACAGTTGGCTGCGCAGCCAGGACCTCTCGCGACGCATCCGGTTCATCAGCCACAGCTTTGGTGCAGCGCTGAAACTCGTCCGCGAAACAGGTCTCATAGCCACCATCCCAAGCCGACTTACCGAACGAAACGACGACGCCGGACTCGTCACGCTGCCGCTTCCCATCGATGCCCCCTCGTTCAGCCTGCACGTCTTCTGGTCAGAGCGATACGATGGCGACCCCGTCAACAAGTGGCTCAGAAATACTGTCCACGCAGCTCTATCTCAGCCGGCGAACTCCAAGTAACGGGCCGCCCAAATATTGAACGCTTCGACAAGATCGCCAAAGTCCAACTGTCCCGCGCTGCCGCACCGCGCGCAACCGCCTCAGGATCGCTAGTCCAGCGGCCCCGCCACCTTGGCGTTAAACCCATGCACCACCCGCCGGCCCGACAAAGGCACCAGCCGCACCGTCCGCTCCTGCCCCGGCTCAAACCGCGTCGCCGATCCGGCCGGAATGTCGAGGCGCCGCCCCCGCGCCGCCTCCCGGTCAAACCGCAGCGCCCCGTTGGTCTCCGCAAAATGGTAGTGCGAGCCCACCTGGATCGGCCGGTCACCCGTATTCGCCACGGCCACCTCAACCACATCAGCGCCCGCGTTCAGTTCAATCTCGCCCGGCGCGGCAATCACTTCCCCTGGGATCATCAGAAAGGCCCCCTCTAGAGCAGTCCTGGTTTGGGTGGGATCACCCAAACCAGGAAAAACTGCTCGCAATCAAAGAATTAGAGCATCTTATCTGGGTCTGAAAAGACCTGGGTAAGATGCTCTAACGGATCGGCTCGTGCACAGTGACCAGCTTCGTCCCATCCGGGAACGTCGCCTCCACCTGCACGTCGTGGATCATCTCGGCGATGCCGTCCATCACGTCGGCCCGGCCCACCACATGGGCGCCCGCCTCCATCAGATCGGCCACGGAGCGCCCGTCGCGTGCGCCCTCAACAACAAAGTCGGAAATCAGCGCGATGGCTTCCGGATAATTCAGCTTCACCCCGCGCGCCTTGCGCTTGCGGGCCACCTCGGCGGCCATCGCAATGAGGAGCTTGTCCTTTTCACGGGGGGACAGTTGCATGGCGGTCTCACGGCTTTCTTCGGCGGCGACCCGGCGCGCTCACAGCGCCCAAGCCCTTGGTGGCAATACACCGCTCATGGCGTTCACAAGCCGTGCCAACGCATCCTGAAGCGCGGTGTGGCTCGGCGCAAGACAGCGCGCCACCGCAACCCCGCTCACCGCCGACGCGCCCGCGAGCACAGAGCCCATCGCGTCCACAACATCGCGCGCCCGCTCCACCGCCGCGTCAGCGTCCTCATCCACATGGACCACGAGCCCAATCGCGCGATGCCCCGCCAAAAGCGCCGCCGTATCGCCGCGCAACACATCGCTCGTCAGCCGCAACACATCGGCAAACACCAGCTCAGACCCACGCCAAACCTCAATGCGATCAGAGCACTGCACGCTGGTCAGATCCTCAGCCATGGCGGCCCGCCCCAGCACCAGCCCCTCACACAGCGTCAGCCGCGCCCCATCGGCCAACTGCGCCACGGTCGTGCGCTCCAGCGCGCTGTCCTGAAACAAAATCGTCGGCTGCGGCAGCAACAGTCCATGCGCCCCGGCCGCCACCGCAAGAGTGTTGCGGACCACGCCATGGCCCCCATCGCAGCGATAAACCCGCTCGCACGCCGGCGTCGACACCACCAGCCGCCCACCGCTCACCGTGGCGTCAACGCTAAAAGTGTCCCCCGCCGTCAACCCGCCAGAAGTGTTGACGACCAGCGCCTCCACAGTCCCCGGCTCCGCCCGTGGAAAGCGCAGCTTGGCCGAGCCCGAGGCCCGCGCCGTCTGCAACCCGCTCGCAGCAGAGGCCACAACCGCATGCCCGGCGCTGCGCTGATAAAGGATCGGTTCAGCGGCCTGCAACGCGAAGC
>CAKZYH010000470.1 GCA_937884725.1 uncultured Paracoccaceae bacterium | reverse complement strand
CCGCGGATTTGATATGCGTGCGACCCTCGAACGGGCCCATCTGCTGAAACCTCTAGGCCGCGTGCAGCGCGTCGTGGAACGGCGCAACACGATCCCCATCCTGTCCAACGTGCTGATTCGGGCCGATGGCGCGGCGCTGACGTTGAAGGCCACTGACCTCGACATTGAGATCGTGGAGACCGTTGAAGCGGCCGTAGAACAGCCGGGCGCGGTGACGGTGCCGGCGCACATCCTCCACGACATTGTGCGCAAGATCCCCGAAGGCGCGCGGATCAGCCTGGAAACCAACCCCGACGGCGCGACGCTGACCTTGGCGGCCGGCCGGTCCCGCTTCGCCCTGCAAATGCTGCCGGAGGCCGATTTCCCGGACATTACGGCTGGCACCTTCACGCACTCATTCCAGCTGTCGGCGGCCGACTTGCGCTGGCTGATTGAGCGCACACAGTTTGCGATCTCCACCGAAGAGACGCGCTACTATCTGAATGGCATCTACTTTCATTGCGCCGATACGGACAGTGGGCCAATGCTGCGCGCCGTCGCGACGGACGGGCACCGCCTCGCACAGGCGCAGATCGCCGCTCCGCCCGGCGCGGACGGCATGCCCGGCATCATCGTGCCGCGCAAAACCGTCGGCGAGTTGCGCAACCTCATGGACGATCCGGAAGCCCAGCTCTCGGTGGAGATCTCCGACACCAAAATCCGCCTGAGCGTCGCCGGCGCGGTCGTCACTTCCAAGCTGATCGACGGCACCTTCCCCGACTATGACCGCGTGATCCCCAAAGGAAACAACAAGATCATGCAGGTGGACCGGCAGGACTTTGCCTCCGCCGTGGACCGGGTGTCGACCGTGTCCTCGGAGCGCGGGCGGGCGGTGAAGCTGTCGCTTGCGGACGGCTCGCTGACGCTGTCGGTGATCAACCCCGATAGCGGGACCGCCACCGACGAGTTGGTGGTCGACTTCGATGCCGACCCGCTCGATATCGGCTTTAACTCCAAGTATCTCCTCGACATCACCGGCCAGTTGTCGGCGGAAAACGCCACGTTCGCGCTGAACGATGCCGGTTCGCCGACGCTGATCCACGATGGGGATGCTGGCAAGACGCTTTACGTGCTGATGCCGATGCGGGTGTGAGCCCAGGGTGAGCGATCCCAAGGGGGTGCGGCTCGCGCAGCTGACGCTTTCCGATTTTCGCAACTATGGCAGCGCGAGCTTTGCGACGGGCGCGGCCAACGTGGTGTTCACCGGCCCCAACGGTGCGGGCAAGACCAACATTCTGGAAGCGATCTCGCTGCTGTCGCCGGGCCGCGGCCTGCGCCGTTCGTCCTACAGCGACATGGGTCGACGCGGGACGCTGGGTGCGTGGTCGGTGTTTGCGCGGCTCGAAAAGGGGGGCGCGGACCATGCCGTCGGCACAGGGATCGCGCCCAACGTCTCCACCCGGCAGGTGCGCATTGATGGCAACGATGGCCGGGCCGATGACCTGATGCGGCTTGCGCGCATTTTGTGGCTCACACCTGCGATGGACGGCCTGTTTCCGGGGCCGGCTGCGGATCGGCGGCGGTTCATGGACCGCATGGCGCTGGCACTCCACCCCGACCATGGCCGCCGGGCAAACGCCTATGAGCGGGCCATGCGCCAGCGCAACAAGATGTTTGAGGAAGGCGCCAACGACGCCCGCTGGTTTGCCGCCGCAGAGCGGGAGATGGCGACCCATGGCGCGGCCATCGCCGGAGCGCGGGTGGACATGATCGTGAAGCTGAACGGCGAACAGGCAACGCGGGCGGAAGCGGGCGCTGACTTTCCGCAAGCGTTGCTGGGGCTTTCGGGCGATGATGGCGACGCCGACCCTGCAGCGTTCGCCGCGCGGCTGGACGCTGGCCGGGATCGCGACCGGGCGGCGGGGCGCGCGCTCAGCGGGCCCCACCGGGTGGACCTCACCATCACCCACGTGGAGAAGCAGATGCCCGCCGCGCTCGCCTCAACGGGCGAGCAAAAGGCGCTTCTGATCGGAATTGTGCTTGGCCACGCATCGCTTGTGGCGCGGCAGACCGGCGAGCCGCCTATCCTCCTCCTCGACGAGGTTGCGGCGCACTTGGACCCGCTGCGTCGAGCGGCCCTCTACGCCACGCTCGACCGGCTTGGCGCGCAGACCTTTATGACTGGCACCGATCCATCGCTGTTTGAGGCCCTCGGGCCTGATGCTGACCGCTTCGCGGTGGCGGCCAGCAAGATCGTCAAAGTCTGATCAGAACGGCGACAGCGGCAGGTTCGGCCGCTCCTTCGGCGGGATCGCAGCAATCGATGCTGCCTCGCTCGCCGAAACGTCCTCGGCCTTGTCAGCCTCTGCAGTGGTTTCCTCGTCGGCGATGTCTTCAGGATCATAGCCTTCGAAATCGATGGTATATCCGATCATGTCCGATCTCCCGGTTGAGCACCTCTACTCGACAGAACTTACGTGGCTATTGCGGAGCGGTTTCGCAGGGCCGATCACAACAGTGTGCATCAAGGCTCTGTGAG
>CAKZYH010000469.1 GCA_937884725.1 uncultured Paracoccaceae bacterium | reverse complement strand
ACCATACTTGCACCGGCACCATTCTTCGAACTGCCCGCCCGAGCCCGACGCCAGGGGCTGGTTCAAAACATGTAGATCGGAGGATGGGGTTAGGTGCCTCGTCGCTCTCTGTTGCCTGATTTACTTGAGCGGAGTGAGCCCTAAGTCCGCCGACGTCATGAACTTGCGGCACTGGCGGTCAGCTCAGTACTGAGGCGAGGTCGGGCGAGATGTGATGGCGTGACTTACCGGAGCAAGGTGCCAATTATCACGTGTCAGCCTAAGAATGGAAAGTAAAACAGCGGAAACGGCAGCGATTATGAGATCCAAACCCGCGATACTGCCTCGAAACAAGTGGACAGAGTTTCACCAACAACATCGCCGCCCGCGCCGTGCCGATCTCGCTGCGCGCCATCGAGGGTTGTCGTTCGGCCGAGAAGGATGCCGTCGGTCGTCATGGGCTCGATGACCGGATTCCGGCTTGCGATGAGATCAAATCAATTGTTGAACGCAGCTGCGCGCAACGCGCACGCTCACCGTTCCTGTACCCGAGCGTGCGGGTTGCTAGCGCGCACCATTCGCGCGTTGGTCGGCTCCGCCGTTCAGTCTTCTCCTTACACGGCAAGTCCGGTGTCGACCAGGAAGTCAGTCTGCTTCTCAATCAAATCCTGCGGCGCGTCGCGATTAGCACCATCGAGGGTTGGTGTATTTGGAGCCTCACCTACTCGCTCCAGAGCGCTGTCTCGGGATGGAATTGGGACCACGCGAACCAGAACGCTTGATGGCTGCCAAGATCGGAGCCGTCCGCGTCCAATGCCTTGATGCCACCCGCATCGAGTTCGAGCCGAACATTCTCGTAGGCGATCTCCTTGCCGTTCTTCAGCGCGACGAAGGCCGTGGTCCGCGGAAACGCCACCGGCGTGCCCGATGCCGTGATGACGCCGATGACGTCCTCATGAACCGGCAGGCGTGGATCGACGTCCCCAACCGGGAAGATCGGTCCATCGGCATCGCGGTTGTTGCGGAAATCGAAATCACGGCCGAGCGCAAGCGGCTCAACGAGCACGGTCGTGTCGGGATAGGTCGTCTTCCACGTCCCCCAATCGGTGGTGACGACAGTGGCCTGCTCCAGTTGCAAGCCCTTGTCCGCCAGTGGTCCTGTCACCGCGCGCCCCAGAAAAGTATCGAACACAGAGAAGGTGTTAATATCGTACATCACCTTGTTGGAGCGGATCAGGAGGCCTGACGTGCGCAGGATCGGGCGGTCTATCCCTTCGGGCAATTGATCCGTGAAGTAGGCCTGGGCCGAACCGCACAAAGTGCAGTAGGGAATTCCAAGGTTCCGGCCGCCCAGCGTGTCGTTGACCATCTCACGGACTTCCATGATGCGGCGCGGATAGGCGCGGTACTCACCGTTCACAGCGATCCCGAAGACGATATCCTCGTCCTTAAGCCACGTGGCCTCCTCGGCACTGCTCACCTCGGGATTGTCGGCTGCGGGAATGCAGTTGCAGGCATCGTCTGTCGTGTCGTAGGGGCGATCATCGATGAGCACGCCTCCCCAGGAGACGAGGCGCCAGTCAATGTCGCCTTCAACGAATATCCTCTCCCAGCCCGGGACGATCGTCGTAAAAATCGCCCGCTTGGCAGCGAGATATTCTGGGGGTGCCGGAATATCCCATGCAATAAGATGATCGGTAACCACCCGCCATAGCCTTGGACTATCGAGCTCGATGTTGAGAAGCTGCGCTGCGGTCGTGGCGAGAAGGACGTTGAGCCGGCCTGCCGAGACAAACCGCATCATGTCACTGATAATCCATGCAATGCGGGGATCGCCCGATGCGGCAATCACCTGCAGAGCTTGCATCTGATCTCGCCCCCAAGTGGACTGGACGACGCTGTCGATCAAGGCTGTCTGTACAGCGGCCTTGAGATCTTCCGACAGCGGACCTTCGGGAACTGCAGGAGGTTCGCCAAACTGCGCGACGACGTGATCGGGCAGCGGTGTCTCGGCCCAAGCGTGGACAGGAGCAAGCCAGAACATGACGAGTGCCACGAGCGGTACAAGGCGCAAAGTGCAACGTCGCAATGTCTTCACGAACACCATTACATGTCTTTCCGGTTGCTGATACCGGTCGCAGACAGAGCGATTGCCGACGCATTCGCTTGTGCGTGCCGGAGCGGTCAAGTTCGCAAATTTGTCCAACATACGAGAATTCTCCGCGAGCGGAGCCAAGTAATACGACCGAGAATGGCCGCATCGCGAATCACGACAGCATCACCATTTGGTGCGATCCCTCGATACACTGATCAACGGGCGGTCGCCGATCCGCGGCTTATCGCTTTGTGAAGCCTAATACCGAGGGCTGCGCGGGGCTCATTGCGCATTGCTGTTACCAGCCGCCAGAGCGGGCCTCTGCAGTCACCTCCCGCTTCCTGGTGAGGCGCGCGGTAAAAATGTTCAAGCGCGCTTGCCCCGAGTTTTAGCAAGAGCGTGGGTCCCCTGCGCTAAAAACAGCGAAGCTGAGAACGATTTATAGATTTTCCCATAATGTATCGCGAGAATGTTTTCTCAGTTCTTTCCTGCGCTTTCACCAAGGTAATGGTCAGAGAAATCTGTTTCTATCTCGATCCATAGTGGCTTGTGATCTGAGAGTTGCCACGTCCGCCATTTTCGATATCTTGCAGAACTACTCTTCGCCTTATACTTAGGGTTGTTTTCGGGGTCCTCTTTCGGAATTAGGTCCTGATAGATCTGCCGGTCAGTCGCATTGTCGCGAAAAACGTCGGCAAACATATCGACAATACCACCTGTGACAACCTTGAAACGTGGGTCTTTAACTCGTACGGCGATCTGATCATAGAACTTATCGCCATCCTTTCGAACTTCTTTACCATCTATCGCGGCCGGAACCGCGAAACCTTTGCTCTTCAGAGCTTCCATCGTCTCATGTTCCGGGCTTACAACATTGAAGTCACCGAGAAGAATGTAGTTTTCAACGTTACCAAGATTGTCTCGAGTCCGCCGGCTCTCT
>CAKZYH010000468.1 GCA_937884725.1 uncultured Paracoccaceae bacterium | reverse complement strand
ATTTTTTCCCAATCCCAACTGATGCCAAGGCCAGGCTCGTCGGAGGGAACGCCGTGGCCGTCGACGACCTCCATCCCGGCCGTCGTCACGCTGTCGAGCTGGGGGATGTACTCAAGCCAAGTGCCGTTGGGGATGGCGCAGACCAAGGGCAAGTGCAGTTCCATGAGGAAGTGCGGGCAAACGGCGAGGTTGAAGGCTTCCGCCATGTGGGCCGTTTTCAGCCAGGGCGTGATGCCGCCGATCCGGGCCACGTCCACCTGGATGACCGACGCCGCGCCAGCCTGCATGTAGTCCTTGAATTGGCTGATGGAGTACATGCTTTCCCCCACCGCGATAGGGACGCTGGAGTGGCGAGACAGCTCTACGTGGGCCGCGACGTCGTCGGCCTTCATGGGTTCTTCGAACCAGGCGATGTCCACATCGGCCAGCATGCGGGCGCAGCGGATCGCCTCCGACAGCCGGAAACTTTGGTTCGCGTCGGTCATGATTTCGTATTCGTTGCCGACCGCGTCGCGCACCGCCTGAAGGCGCGCGTAGTCCTGCGCGATATGCTCGGAGCCGATCTTCACCTTCGAGCCTTTGAAGCCGGCGGCTTTCGCTTCCAGCGCATTGTCGACGAGTTCGGCCGGCGACAGATGCAGCCAGCCGCCCTCCGTCGTGTAGAGGCGCATCTTATCCTTCGCGCCACCGGCCGCTTTCCAGAGTGGCAGGCCGTTTTTCCGGCAGTTGAGATCCCATAAAGCGGTGTCGATGGCGGCGAGCGCTAGGGACGTGATGGCGCCGACGGACGTTGCGTGGGTGAGGTAGAGGAGGTCGCGCCAGATTTCCTCAAACCGCGTTGGGTCCCGGCCAATGAGTGCGGGAGCCAGCGTTTTCTCAAGCAGCGCCACAACCGAGGGACCGCCCGTGCCGATGGTATAGGTGTAGCCGACACCTTCCGCGCCATCGCTGTCGCGAATGATGACGATGGGCGTTTCTTGGCTCACGAACGACTGGATTGCGTCGACGCGTTTCACCTTCGGCGCCAGGTCGATCATCTTGATCTCTACGAGGGTGATGTTCGCCACTGCTCTGACCCTGGGTTCGCGTTTTGACTTAAGCGTCCATTGCGTCCGCGATGTCTCGCAAAAAACGTCCGGTCAGGCTGTGGCGAACACGTCCCGGTAGCTGTCGCGCAAGGCGTTCTTTTGGACCTTGCCCATGGTGTTCCGCGGCAAAGCATCGACCACGAGGATTTTGCGCGGGTGCTTGAAGCGCGCCAGTGAGCCGGCAGCTTCGGCGGCGATGGCGTCAACGTCGGGCTCGCTCCCCTCCTCCGGCACAATCAGCGCGAGGACTGTTTCGCCGAAGTCGGCATGGGGGACGCCGACGACCGCGCTTTCCAAAACGCCCGGCTGCGCATCGAGCACCAGCTCGATCTCTTTGGGGTAGATGTTGTAACCGCCGGAAATGATGAGATCTTTGTTGCGCCCCACGATGTGGACGTAGCCGTCAGCGTCGACGAGGCCGAGGTCGCCGGTGATGAAAAAGCCATCCTCGCGCAGTTCGGCCGCCGTCTTTTCCGGCATTTCCCAATAGCCTTGAAAAACGTTCTCGCCGCGGACTTCGATCTGGCCCACCTGGCCGTCCGGCAGGCTCGCCCCGGTCTCAGGGTCGGTGACCTTCAGCTCCACCCCCGGCAGTGGGTAGCCCACGGTCCCTGCCCGGCGGTCGCCGTCGTAGGGGTTGGAGGTGTTCATGTTGGTCTCGGTCATGCCGTAGCGTTCAAGAATGCGGTGACCGGTACGCTCCTCGAACGCGCGGTGGGTGTCCGCCAGCAGCGGCGCGCTGCCCGACACAAACAGGCGCATGTGCGCGACAAGGTCTTTGGTGAAGCGCGGGTCTGTCAGCAGGCGCGTGTAGAAGGTCGGCACGCCCATCAGAGAGGTCGCCTGGGGGAAGAACTCGACCATCCGATCGAGGTCGAACTTTGGCAGGAAGATCATCGAGCCGCCGGCGTGGAGCGTCACGTTGGTGGCGACGAAGAGGCCGTGGGTGTGGAAGATCGGCAGCGGGTGAAGCAACGTATCGCTCTCGCTGAAGCGCCAATAGTCGGCCAACGTGATGGCGTTCGACAACAAGTTGCGCTGGCTGAGCATCGCGCCTTTGGAGCGCCCGGTGGTGCCGGACGTGTAGAGGAGCGCTGCAAGGTCGTCGGCGCCGCGCGGCACGGGCTCGAACGATGCGCTGGCGGTCGCGGACTTGTCAGTGAGGCTGCCCGAGCCGTCGGCGTTGAGTGTTTCCAGCACGGCGCCTAGCGCTGCTGCGGTGGGGCTGAGCTGCGCCCTCGACGCGTCATCACAGACGACCATCCCGGCCCGGCTGTTCTCAATGAAGTAGGATAGCTCACTGGTGGTGTAGGCGACGTTGAGCGGCAAGAAGATAACGCCGGCTTGAACGCAGGCGGCGTAGAGCATCAACGCTTCAGGCGACTTTTGCACCTGCGCGGCGAGGCGATCGCCGGGCGTGAGGCCCGCCGCGGCTAGAACGTTGGCGATCTGAGATGCCCGGTCCAGAAACGCGGCGTGGGTGATGACGGAGCCGTCGATCAGGTGGAGGAACGGAGTGGATTCACCGCGATGCTTTCCGAAGAGCGCATCATACAGCAGGTTCGACATCGCCCGGCTTTCTTTGAAGGAGTTTCTTGGCGGCCCTCACGAGCCCAAGGATATCAGCCGATGCGGCCACCTTTTTGGCTGCGGCGTACCCCTCGTGCTGCTCGGCCACGTGAGCTTGGTCGTAGAGATAGTTCACCATTGTGCCGCGTGACTGGGCCATGCCCTTCTCGGATCGATCCGCGTCGGCATGGACTTTGTGGATTTGCGCACCGTTGCCCAGGTGAAATCTGGCTACCGAGTCGGCGGGCAACCCGTCGCTGCGCTTAACTTCCACCAGATAGTACGCCGCGAGCGCGGGCAGCGCCTCGACCTGCGGGTTGGTGGGCACGCTATCCTCGGTCGCCATCCAACCGGTCATGCCGGGGATCGGCGACAGCGTGAGAAACACCGCAAGGTTAGGAAGCTCTGAGGAGAGGTCAGCCACCACCTGCTTGATGAGCGAACTGCCGAACGAGATGCTGGAAAGCCCGGCCTGGCAGTTGGAGATGGAGTAAAACACGGCAGTGTCGGCCTCGGGCGCGGCGATGGGTGTCCGCTCGCTGCTCAGCAAATCGTCGATAGAGCTCGCGCCGCCTTTGGTGAGCGCCACCTCCACGAAAATAAGCGGCTCGTGCGGCATCGCCGGATGGAAGAACGCGAAGCAGCGCCGGTCTTCCGGCTCAACGCGCCGCCGCAGGTCGCCCCATGAGGTGATCTCGTGCACCGCCTCGTAGGCGATGATTTTTTCCAGGATGTGAGCCTGGCTCTCCCAGTTGATCGGCAACAGCACCAGGAAGCCCCGGTTGAACCAGGAGTAGAAGAGGTGCCGGAAATCCATGTCGAGCGCGGCAAGCGGCGGCTGACCGGCTGACAATCGCAGGAGGTCGGCACGCATCTTCACAATGCGCGCCGTGGCGGCGGGAACTTGGTTAAGCCGGCGGATGAGCTCCTGCCGTGGCGGCTCGGCCTCGGCCATGTAGGCGCGGTAGGTCTCCTTGCCGGGGTTCGCTTCATAGGCCGTCAGTGCGCTGCGCACCCGCTGGGGGCGAATGTTCATGGTGTTGGCGAGATAGCGGAAGAAGCTGAGCTTTTGCTCGTCGTCCATCGCCTCATAAAGGTCGAGGATGCGGCTGCCCAACGTCCTGCCGGAGACTTCGCCGCTGGTGCTGATCAGCGCGGTGCACAGCTCCTCGACCGGGCGATCATCGTCGGTGGCGGGGGAGCTGAAGCGCAGCCGCCGCTCAAAGACATTCGACAGAAGATCGGCCAGCACTGTCATCGCGAAACGCCCATCACCTGGTCAGGTAGCCATGTCGCAATGCCAGGGAATATGCACAAAATGATGATCGCAATCACCATGCAACCGACGAATGGCAGCGACCCGGTGAGGATCGTCTTGAGCGATATGTCGGGCGCTATCCCGTTGATGACATAAAGGTTGAGCCCAACAGGCGGCGAAATCAGGCCGATCTCCATGTTGATGGTGAGGATTACTGCGAACCAGATGGGGTCGAACCCCGCAGTGGTGATGATCGGCAGAAGGATTGGCGCTGCCATCAGGATCACCGCGACAGGTGGCAAGAAGAAGCCGGCGATCAGCAAAAAGACGTTGATCGCGCCCATGAGCACCCAGCGGTTCACCTCCAACTCGCCGATCCAGGCGGCGATCGACTGGGTGATGAACAGCGACGACAACATGTAGGAGAACACGCCGGCGGCCGCGATGATGAAGAGGATCATCACGCTTTCTTTGGTGCTGTCGCGCAGCACAACCCAGAGCGCCGCCGGGCTCCAGAGTTTGTAGATGATCATCGCGATGAGGAGGCACATGAGCGCGCCCACTGCGGCTGTTTCCGACGGTGTCGCGATGCCGCCATACATGGCGTAAAGGACGCCAAGGATAATGGCGATGAAGGGCAGCACGCGCGGCAGGATTTCGACCTTTTCGCGCCAGGTGTAGCTGCCGGAGCCGAGCACCGCCGCATCGCCGGAGCGCCAGGTGGAGTAAAGCGACCAGGCCATGAAGAGGCCCACCAGCATCAGGCCAGGGAACACGCCCGCCAGAAACAGCCGACCGATGGAGGTCTCGGTGGCGATGCCGTAGACAATCATCGTCACCGACGGTGGGATCAGAATACCGAGCGTGCCGCCCGCTGCGATGGAGCCTGCGGCAACGCCGTCAGGATAGCCGCGCTTGCGCATTTCGGGGATGCCCATCTTGCCGATGGCGGCGCAGGTGGCCGGGCTCGAGCCGGACATGGCAGCAAACAGCGCACAGGCGCCAAGGTTGGACATGACGAGCCCGCCCGGCACCCGGGTGAGCCAACGCTCCAGCGCTTCATAAAGGTCGGCGCCCGCTCGGGTGGAGGCGATTGACGCGCCCATGATGATGAACATCGGGATGGAGAGAAGCGCGAAGTTGTTGAGCTTGCCGAACAATATTTCCGGCATCAGCTCCAGCGAACGCATGCCGTCGAAAACGATAAGAAAGCCGGCGGAGACGATCAGCAGGCCCACCGCGACGGACACGCCGGAGAACAGGACAATGACGGTGACGATGGCGACAATGCCGCCGAGAAGGATTGGATCCATCAGTTGTCCTCCAACCCAAACGGCTTCTCAACGCCGATCAACACCGCGACCAGGTCGGCAATCAACTGCAGCAGAAAGAGCCCGAAACCGACCGGTAGGGCGAGGTAGGGGATCCAAAGCTCGATCCCCCACACCGTGTCGGACCGCCAACCGCGCGACCAGGCAAAGTGCCAATAGTCGTAGCCGTAGTAGAGCATTATCGCGACGATCACGATGGACGCCGAGAGCGTGAAAACCGCCAGCCCCTTGCGAACCCCCATGGGCAGCGCGAGCGGGATGAGGTCCACATTCACGTGCCCGCGGAGGCGCTGCACGTACGGCAGACCGATGAGCGTTGCGCCGATGACGAGGTAAATCACCGCCTCGGTCTGCCAGACCGTCGAGCCGTTG
This sequence comes from uncultured Paracoccaceae bacterium, assembly GCA_937884725.1. Taxonomy (GTDB): domain Bacteria; phylum Pseudomonadota; class Alphaproteobacteria; order Rhizobiales; family Amorphaceae; genus Acuticoccus. The sequence goes on along the minus strand of CAKZYH010000468.1, from coordinate 845 downwards.
AGCACAAAGCGGATGAAGATCATCTGGCAGGTGATGATGACAGCGATCACCACCATGGCCGCGGATACCCAGCCGGCGAGCGTGGAGACGGCGGCGACGAAGCGCAGGAAAGGATTACCGCCGGTCTTTGCGACCACGGTCGAAGTTTGGCCCGCCATGGCCTAGCCTCCAAAACGTCAGGACAAGAAAAAGGGCGGTGTGACCCGCCCTTCCTCAAGAAATCAGTCGACCGATAGGGCCATATCTAGGAGCTTTTGACCGTTCGGCGTTTCCTCGACGAACGCCTTGTAGGACGTTTCCTGCGCCAGAGCCCGCCAAGCATCGAACTCTTCCTGCGTCATCGAGGCAATCTCGACGCCATTCTCGGCGAACACCTCGGCTGAGGCAGCGTCCTGCTTCTTGGCCTCTTCCAGGTAGAACGCCTCCGCCTTTTCAGCGGCGGCCAGAAGGGCGGCTTGCTGCTCTTCGGTCAGGCCTTCGAAGGTGGATTTGTTCATCAGCAGCGGCTGATACATGAACCACAGCGCAAAGTCGGAAGCCGGGGTGTAGCAGGCGACTTGCTCGTAGATGCGGTAGCTGACGAAGGAGGAGGACGACGTGTTCGCTGCCGTCAGCACGCCGGTCTGCATGGCATTGTAGATCTCGGACGAGGCCATGGAGGCGATCGATGCGCCGGCGCCAGCCAGCATCTGCTCAAACGCCTTACCGGCCGCGCGGGTCTGCTGGCCTTGCACGTCTTCGGGCGAGGTGATGCACTCGTCTTTGCCGACAAATCCGCCGGCGAGATAGCCGTGGACGAGGACCATCACGTCGTCCTCAGCCATCAGCTCCTCAAGCGCGCCCAT